>CAZWXO010000019.1:2861-12839 GCA_964637885.1 uncultured bacterium | reverse complement strand
ATTGCCAAGCGAAGCACTGAATTAATCTAAAATAAAGACTCATCTGGCGCAGCAGTAATGTGCTTGGAAGAGGAAAAACTAAATTCCGCATCTTGGCATTTCAGGATCCATGTGTCATTTCGGTGCAGCAATTTTAATGTCTGACCACCGTGCCGCCTAAAAACGATACTGGCCATGGCCACAGCTTTCTCGAGGCCGTCTCCAGTAGCAAAATTCCACACCTCATCGGGTTGCGCCAAGCGGTAATCATCAGGATAAATTGAAACATCAGACAAAGCCTGGAGGCCGCGATAAATTTCGGCCAAATTCATTTCACCCAGGGCCTGAAGAATGACCGGATTTCGTTCGTAGGCGGCCTTCAAAAAAGGTTTCCATCCCGTCGAGTTGATGTCGCGAAAGGCGATCAAAGCAAGTCGAGCCAAAGGATGGGAGCTCGACTGCAGATAAAAACGAATCTGCTCACCGGATTGAAATCCATCAAGCTGGATGTCTGGGGATTCCTGCCATATTTTATTTTCGTCAGGAAGCCGCGGCAAAGTCCTGCAAAAACTCGCAAAGTCGCGAAATGCTTCTTCAGTTTGCGGGCAAACCTCGTGGACGTCAGGAAAAATCGACTGCCGGTGCGATTCCCATTCTTCAAGAGCGACGGCCTTGCCAATCGCCTTAAAATCTTGCCGGACCTGCTGTAAATTCACCCGATTGGCTATTGGGACCGGGTAAAAATCGTCTTCCTCGACTTCAGATAAGAGATTGTCTTCCGTCGTCTCGCCTAAGCGAAAAGAGCTGCTGTTTTCATAGACAAACACTTTTTCCGCTTCGATATAGCGATTTTTCCCGCCGCAGATTGTCTCAAACTGAAAGCAAGATTGTTTCGTTGGATGCTGACGCAAAAAACTGATAAAAATCGCATAATCTATTTTAGTTTCGAGGAAACTGTGCAACGATCGCTTAAAGCTATTGTACAGGTCGCGGTCGATGGTCGCTTCCGGGTGCAAATGATGAATGTACCCCTTGCTTGTCGAAACAAAAGTGACTTGTTCGTTTTCCAGCGCCCGGCGCGCCTTGCGGGAAAGCTCCATCCCGTTGTACCACATTTTTTTGGTCACGATGCGGCGATTGTTTGTCAAGACACCGTCGTTTAGTTGGATAAAATTTTGTGAGTGTAAAGGTGTAGCCAGCATAAACATTTTTTCAAGGGGAATCTTTGCTACGACAAAGAGCGCTGCATAGTAGAGCGCCGCCAAAGATACGCATTCCCCAGCTCCATTTTGGTAGCCAGCTTTTCTGCTGAAAGCTGTCATTGCTTCCACCGTTTCTGTCTTCCAATACGGGATAACATCGGCGTCGTAGGCATCTAAGCCGAAATGGCGCCGGATATCGATGGAAAAATAATATTTATCCCCCTCGTAGCCAAACAGGGCATTGCTGCGTGCTAGTGTTTCAGCGTCGATGATGCTGGCGAAGCGCTGGGTTTCGGCAATTTTTGTCGTTAGCCCCCATGTTTCTAAATCAAGATTAAAGGCGTAACGCTCCATGATGAATTGTTTGACACGCAAAAGGCGGCGATACGGATTTAACTTGTCTAGCCCGGCAAACCAAGGATCATCGCACCAGCCCCACACTATTGGGCTCATGATATTCGCTAAGGCTAAAGCCTGCATTAATTCTGGAAAAATATATATTTCCATATCCGATAAGGTTACAGCCGAAGATTCTTTTTCTATCTCGAGGCAGGGCACATCCATTAAATGTTCACTTCTTTCCTTGAGTCCATCCGCAAATTAAATAAGGATGGAACTGGCCGTTATGGCAACAGCTCCATCCTCAAGAAGCTTTTTTCTATTTGTTTAAGTCAATAATCAACTTATCCAAATCAACACTGTGAACCTGAGCAGCCTGCTCGACAGTTTCCATTGAAGCGATTGCACAACCAAAACAATGCATACCAATTCTTTTAAAAATTTCGGCAGCACCCGGATTTTCACGTAAAACATCGGAAATCAGCATATCTTTCGTTATCATTTTCCCACCTCCTTTTCGTTAGTAGCTAAATGATATTCAAGTCAGCACAAATAGTCAATCCAAAACACTCAAATATGTCAAATCATTGTCATGGACCTCTGCAAATCCAGTTTTGCCTCCGCTATCTTTTCCGGGCTGTTTAAAAGATCTGCCCCAGTCATAGCTAAGGCTTTAGCGCCTAGCATGGCTGATGCAAAGCCTTCAGGTGAGGCAGCTGCTTTTGCGAAATCCCGGGTATGCGCCGCCACCCCCGCCGCACAGATGGCTACAAACGGCTGAATAGACGGGATATGGCAACTTACATTGCCAAGGTCACTTGAACCGGTAGGGCTGCCTGGGGGTTTGATCGTGGTGACACCTAGCTCCCCCAAATTGTCGGCGAACAACTGTTCCAGGACAGAATTATTAATCATGGCATCGTTAGCAGATTCAAAATCTTCAATAACGACGCGGGTGCCTGTCATCTCAGCTGCTCCAGTCGCACATTTTTTAACACGTTGACTAACCTCTTTGAGGGTAACAGCACTCCGACAACGCACATATATCTCAGCGACAGTTCGATCGGGGATGATATTAGGGGCCACTCCGCCTTCAGCAATAATTCCGTGGACACGAGTCATGTCCGGCAGTTGCTGCCTCAGCAAACCGATCCCGTTAAAAAATAAAATGATTGCATCCAAGGCATTTAGCCCCTCTTGAGGTGAACCGGCCGCGTGAGCCGGCTTGCCGATAAAGGTAAACCGAAATGCATTTAATGCCAGAGAAGAAAAATGCGTCATAAAACCATCCCCAGGATGAATCATCATCGCGACATCCACGCCGGCGAACAGACCCGCATTGAGCATTTTTATTTTCCCACCATCAGTTTCTTCGGAAGGCGTCCCGAAGACACTAACACGACCCTGACAGTTTTGCTTGCTGAGAGCAACTGCCGCTGCCATTGCCCCAACGGCAATCAAATTATGCCCACACGCGTGCCCCAACTCCGGCAAAGCATCGTACTCGGCTAGAAATACTAAGTGAGGTTGTCCCTCTTTGGGACCGATGCTAGCAATAAAGGCCGTTGGAAGTCCAGCGACACATTCTTGTATTTCAAAGGATTCTTTGGCTAAAAAATCAGTAATCGCCCGGACCGCTTTAAATTCCTGGCCTCCTGTTTCGGGATTACAATGCAAAAATGAGGCTACTTCACGCAAAGCCCCATTTAGCCCATCTATATCCCTGGATATCTGCACCTTATCAATCATCAAGGTCCTCCACCACGACATAATATTCTTTTATAAAAAGGGACGCTTTGCAGCGTCCCTTTCACCTACCAATTATTCGTCAACTTGTTCGATAGAGCTTGCAGGACATGCATCAACGCAGCTTAAGCAATCAATACAATCTTCGTTGCGAACCGGATCAGCTTTATCGCCGACCATCTCGATAACCTGTGTCGGACAGATGTCGACGCAATCACCACAACCAGTGCAGGTATCCTGATTAATTTTAATGCCCATTTTCTTTCCTCCTTGTTCGGGATAATCCCTTTTTCATGCCGATTATAGCACATCACGGACGCTTAGCAAGTACCTTGGAGCTTTTTTTGTTAAAAAAGTCCTTGCCCCGGGATACTTCGATGACAAATATTACATTCTCCGGCATCCATTCCTAGATTGATGCAGCCACTCTGCCGATCCAGCAATGTGTTGCCGCAATTCGGACAAACAATATTACTGTCCTTTAAGCGCTGGGTGTTGCCAATATAAATAAAAGGCAGCTTTTTTTCAACTTTTTTCTTCAAACGTTCTAAAAACAAGATGTCTGTCGGAGGCCACGTCGCCTGGTAGCGTGGGGAATATGCCGAAAAATGCACCGGTATTTCGGTTCCAAGGCTTATCAGCCAAGCAACAAAATTATCGATTTCAGCATCTGAGTCGTTTTGCCCGGGCACGACCAGCCATGTTAATTCGACGTGGACATTAGATGCCAACAGTTTTTCGACTGTCCCTAGAACCGTCTGCAGTTGTCCGTGGCCACAAATCTCCTGATAAAAATCGTCGTTGAAGGATTTGATGTCGATATTAGCAGCATCGAGGAAGGGCAAAAGATCTTGCAAAGGTTCAGGGTTGACATAACCGTTGCTGACCAGCAAGTTCTTTAAATTATTCTTTCTAATTAGCGCCGCTGTATCGATGAGATACTCAATTCCAACCAACGGCTCATTGTAGGTGTAAGCTAATCCAATAATACGAGCATCTTGCTTGGCGGCAAGTAGGGTCAGCTCGGCTAAGCCTTGCGGCAAGATTATCTCCTTGCAATATTTTTGCTGAGAAATTTGCCAATTTTGACAGTGTCGACACCTAAAATTGCAGCCCCACGAACCGACCGATAGCACTTGATGACCGGGATAAAAATGATAAAAGGGTTTTTTTTCAACCGGGTCAACAGCCAATGCTGCGATTTCCCCGTAATTTAATAGACTCACCTGGCTAGCTTGGCGTTGCCTTACAAGACATCTGCCGCTATCGTTGTCGTGCTTAAAAGCGCAACGGTGCGGGCACAGATCGCATCGAATCGTGCTGCCCTCGTAATGCCAATAGCGTGCTAGATGGCTACTCATCAGCGATACCTGACAACCTCAAAACGCCACAGTTTAACATCAGCCTCTCCCTGGTCGATTCCTGCTTTGCTTTTTGCGATTTGCACCTGCTCATCCGAACTATTAATCCCATCAAGATTAGGTAGCAGCAAACCTCTACGCCCCATCTTCTCGACTATCACGCCGTAACGTCTGGGGTCTAAATCTTCCAAGCCGGTTATCCGTTCAGCCGGTTTGAGAATGTCGACCGAATACACAAGACGATCTAGCTCCGTTGTCATAACGGGTTCAAACCGCGGATCCCTAGTTCCAGCACTGATGGCGTTAGCGATAATCTCCTCGGCCACATTTTTATAAACGGGTTCGATAGTCCCGATACAGCCACGCAATTCGCCGTCTTTCTTTATCGAAACGAAAACACCAGCTGCCTGGCGCATCCCAGAGGTTAAATCGACTGGTGGTGAAGTGTTCTTGCCGTTCAATACATAATTTTCCAGGGTCTCCCGTGCTAATTTGACGTAGTCGCTCTCCTGTGACCGAACAGATTGCATTTGCTGCTTCTCCATTTCTAAAATTGTCGGCCCTAGGGGGGGACGCTTATTGGCATCACTTAAAATGAATTCAGCGACAAGATACCCGACGCCGAATGGGCCTTCGTAGGACAAGACATCGCCGGTAAAATCACGACCGTCAAATGCTCCCATGGCGATGACCAGAGGTCGCAATCCGCACTCTCCGGCATTTTCAGCTTGGATACCCCTCAAATCGTAGATTGCCTTGGCATCGCCGTTGGCGACAGCATCGACCACAAGCCTATCAAATTGTTGTCCGTCCTCGTGGTACCCCGCCGGTGCCCCGGGTTGTAGCTTATGGGATAAATCGCCACTGACAATGAGCGCCACCTTGCCCTCCCATTGGTGAATCGTTTTCCCTAGGGACACCCCGAATAAAAACAACTCCTCGAAGGGCAACATCCCAATGCTAACCGAAACGATGGGGGCCTTGGAGCCTGCCTTATCTAAAAATGCCAGAGGAACCAAGATACCATGGTCCATATCCAACTTGATACGGTAGAGTTTGGCAGTCGGTGCATCGACAGCCAAAACTGCGATCCCGGCCGCCCTGGCATCGTCGATGATTTTGTTGGCAAGGTTAACATCACTTTCACGCATAAACTCTAGCTCCGGATACCCCAAGCCACTAAATGATCCACGGAGCCTCGATTCGACAGTAACGCTGAGCGCATCCTGAAAGACAGCTCCATGAGGTGTTATAAAAATAATTACATCCGGAGCAATCTGCACCAATCTATCTGCAAGGTTGTCCATAGCGCGAACGGTTTTTAATACCGGTTTAAGATTATCTCCGCCAATTTCATCAATAATGATTGGCGGATGCGGGGTGATTGCAGCAAAAACAAGTGACATGAAAGCAGCCTCCCTTATTCAATATTATCATTGCCATGTTATAATAAAATACAATGTGTTTTCATAGAAGTACAATTTGAGCGGTGATTCCGACAACAACATTATACTCGTTATTATCTGATAATCTAAGTCGATAGGAGCTGTTATGATGAAAAAAAATGCAAATAACAACAAAGATTGCGAAAAATGTGGAGTCCACTTGATGAACAAAGAAGAGCGCTTCTGCACCGCTTGCCGTAAGGAACATGTGCGGGGGATTCATACAAAATTAATCATCTTTGCAATTGTCGCTGCTGCCGGTGGCTCGGGGCTGGTATATTTAGCCGAGTATTTTGCTCTTTCCGGCATTTGGAAATTTGCCATCCTGGCAGGGGTCATGGTCGTGGTGCCAATTACGATGAACAAGATACGTAAAGCTTAATGGCTAGCCCCTAAATGTCTCTTCATTTGCGCAATCTTAGGTATTTGTTATTGGGATAGAGAAAATTAGGCGGGCACCACCTTCGGGTAGATTTTCTGCCCGTATCTCCCCGCCGTGTTTTTCTAAAATCATTCGACAAATCGGCAAACCTAGCCCAACACCGCCAAAGCGTCTTGAGCGCGATTTTTCACCCCGATAAAAACGCTGAAAGAGAAAAGGAAGATCTGCCTCCAAAAAGCCTGGGCCATTATCCTCGACGCGCACCAATAATTGATCTTGATACACAGTCGCCGCAAAAAATATTTTGCCCCCTCCGGCCGCGTACCGTCGAGCGTTTTCCAGCAAATTATCCATCACCCGCGCCATCATTTGCAGATCAATACGAACAAAAACCCGCGGGAAGGGACGGGAACATGAAAAATCGCACTCGGATTCTGGCGCCATCTCAGCGCTGCTGGCGATTTCTTCAAGCCATAAATCTGTTCGCATCGCAACGAGTTGGGGTTTAATTTCGTCCAGCTCTAAACATGAATATTGGAAAAGTTCTTCGATCAGGCGTTCCAAACTATACGTTTTATCGTGAATGACGCGGATATAATGATCGACCATCTCCTTCTCAGACGCCACTCCGTCCATAATCCCTTCGACATAGCCACGAATCGAGGCCAAAGGAGTGCGCAAATCGTGGGAAATGACTGCGATCATTTCTCGTCGCTCCTGCTCTTGGCGAACTTGGAATTCAAGGGAATCCTTTAACCGCATCCGCATATGGTCGAAGGTCAAGCAAAATTTACCGATTTCTGTTTTATCGCTACAAGCAATTGAGCTCTCCAAATCTCCCGCTGCTATCCGCGATGCAGCATCATTTAGTCGGGTGATAGGCTGCAAGATAGTCCGAGACATCCGCCATGTAAAATAGCCAATGAGAGAGACCGCCAAAATCAAACCAGTTCCGAAAATAATAAAATTATAGTAACCGACGATGCGCAAATTTTCCTGGATGAACTCCTGCAGGTTGATTGTCACAAACATAATCCCGACAATTTCTCCGTCAATAACTACTGGCAAAGATTGTCGATAGCTTTCTAAGTTGGACTTGTTGAGTGTTTCAACATCGGGAATCTCTTTATACTCTTGCAAAATGTCAATAGCGTTTGTCTGACGACCACCCGAGGAGAATAGCACATTGTTTTTTAAATCCAGAACATCCAGCCGTACGTGATATCGACGCAAATCCTTAGAAAGCAAGGCGGCAAACTCAGCGGAGTCTGTAATTTCATCAAAATTCTCTTCGATTTTGCTGAGAATGGTGTAGGAAATCATTTCAGGAGATACTACCGCCTGGATATCCTCCTGCTGATATAGGCGGGCGTTAATAATGATTGCCAAAACAATAATCGCCGTTAAAGGCAATGTCATCAGCAAGACAAAAGATGCGATTAAACGAGTCCTAAGCCCGAAAATCAGTTGCCACTTTCGAATTTGTAACCCACCCCCCAAACTGTCTTAATATACAGCGGATGCGAGGGATCTTCCTCGATTTTTTCCCGGATTTTGCGAATGTGAACCGTGACAGTATTTAAATCACTCATGTCATCAATCCCCCAGACGCTGTCGAATATCTGGTCGCGAGTGTAAACTCGACTCGGCTTGGCTGCCAAGAAATACAACAGTTCGAATTCCCGGGCAGATAGGCCTGCCTCCTTGCCGTTAACTTCAACGAGGTAAGAATCCGGATCAATCCGTAGCCTCCCATATTCCAGTGCACGGCTGGCAACTTCTTTCTTCTCCCCGCTTAAATCCCGATAACGCCGGAGGTGGGATTTGACGCGGGCCACTAGCTCTCCGGGACTAAAGGGTTTGGTCACATAATCATCCGCGCCTAAACCGAGCCCTAAAATTTTATCAACGTCCGATTGCCGCGCACTCAGCATCAAGATAGGAATCGAAGAATCGGCTCGAATCAAGCGACAGACTTCATGCCCATCTTTTTTAGGTAGCATAATATCGAGAATAGCCATTTGAAAACCACCCTTTTGATATTGAATGACTGCCTCTTCCCCGTCACCGGCGAGAACCACTTCATATCCTTCCGCTCGCAAATAATCCCGTACCAACTCTGCAATCTCTTTTTCGTCATCGACTACAAGTATTTTTTCTCCCACACGGGCACCTCCTAGTTATTAACAAAGCTGAGGGCAATTAGCATGATTTTTATCTTCAAAGCTTCACTCTCTAACGTATAATATAGCCTCACCTTATCAACTTAGCAAGGTTTCTAGGAATTGATGGCATGAGGATACAAAAATAGAGAGGATGACCCTCTCCATTTTGATAACAACTCGCTCTACAAGCGCTGCATTATTGCTTGGGCAAATGTTGTCGTGCTGCCCTGGCCACCTAGATCCGGCGTCAAAGAATCTTTGGCATGAAGTGTTTGATACAGTGCTTGTCTGATTTTCGCTGCCGTCTCCTGCTGATCAACATGGTCCAACAGCATCGCTGCAGCCAATAGGAGCGCAATGGGATTGGCAGTGCCTTTACCCGCGTGTTTGGGAGCGCTGCCATGAACTGCTTCAAAGACGGCGGTTTTTTCACCGATATTTCCCGAGGGAGCCACGCCAAGCCCACCCACAAGACCGGCACAAAGATCTGACACGATATCACCATAAAGATTTGGGAGAACAAGCACATCAAACAGGTGTGGCTTGACGACTAACTGCATGCACAAATTGTCGACAATAACATCGTCACTCTCGATTTGCGGATATTTTGCCCCAATCTTTTGGACCGATTCGAGAAAGAGCCCATCACTAAGCTTCATAATGTTGGCCTTGTGAATCGCTGACACTTTTTTGCGATTATGGGCGACGGCATAGCGGTAAGCAAATTCCGCGATCCGTTCGGAGGCAGGGCGAGTGATTAATTTAATACTTTCCGCGGCATAATCGCCTATTTTGTGCTCGATCCCCGCGTATAAATCTTCGGTGTTTTCACGCACAATGATTAGGTCGACATTCTCCCGGACACTTTCAACCCCTGGTAAATTGCTGGCCGGGCGTAGATTGGCGTAAAGCTGGAGCGCTTGCCGCATCGCCACATTAGCACTCCGATAACCTTTTCCGACTGGCGTCGTCAACGGTCCTTTGAGAGCTAAACCCGTGGCGGATATATCGGCTAAAACCTCTTCAGGCATCGGATCCTTGCCACTTTTAATACAGACCTCGCCGGCGATAGCCTCCTGCCATTTTAGTTGTGCCCCAGCCTTTTCCAAAATGCGCACCACGGCATCAGCAATCTCCGGGCCGATCCCGTCGCCCCGAATTAGTACAACTTCGTTCATAAATATTCTCCTTGCATTAATACTATTATGTTTGGGTAGCCTGATTCAAAAGGCCACCGGCGAGTAGCATCGTTTGTTGACGTGGCGTCAATTCCATGGACAATTTAATAACTTGCTCGCCATTGATTTTGGCTTCAATGACGTCAATCCCTTCTTGCACAGCAGTCGCCAAATCTTTAAT
>CAZWXO010000019.1:2334-2851 GCA_964637885.1 uncultured bacterium | reverse complement strand
GACGAGATCATCCCCTAATTTTATTTTATCGTAATCGTGAGTGTCGATAAACGTCAGGGGAACAATTCCCATGTTGAGAAGATTAGCGCGATGAATCCGAGCAAAGGATTTGACAATAACGGCCGATACTCCCAAAAACTTAGGGACAATCGCTGCGTGTTCCCGACTCGACCCCTGCCCCCAATTTTCACCCCCGATGATAATCCCGCCGCCGGCTTTTTTGGCACGGGCGGGAAATTCAGGGTCGACTGGTTCCAAACAATGTTCTGCTAAATAGGGAATGTTCGAACGAAACGGCAACAGCTTGGCATGGGAAGGCATAATGCCATCCGTTGAGATATTATCCCCAGCTTTGAGCAGAACTTTACCATTTAAATCTTGGGGCAAGGGTTGGAACTTAGCTAGCCGTTTGATATTTGGACCAATCTGCAAATCTTTTTCACTGTTATCAGAAGGTGGAAGAACAATCATCCCGTCGTCCCCTTCAAAAAATTCCGGCAAAGGAATTTGTGGCATT
>CAZWXO010000019.1:0-2324 GCA_964637885.1 uncultured bacterium | reverse complement strand
ATTATACCCATTTCCCGTGGATCAGCGATGACCCCTTGTAAAGCTGAGAAAGCCGCTATTTCAGGGCTACAGAGATAAGCCTCCGCACTTTTGGTCCCGGTCCGTCCAGGAAAATTACGGTTAAAAGTTCGCAAAGAGACGCCCTCGTTTGGCGGAGATTGTCCCATACCGATGCAGGGACCGCAAGCAGCTTCCAAAATGCGGGCTCCTGCAGCCACAATATCCGCCAAAGCGCCATTACGAGCCAACATTGCCAGCACCTGGCGTGAGCCCGGAGCTATCCCCAGGCTGACATCCTGATGAATTTTTTTGCCGCGCAATATCGCAGCGACCATCATCAGATCCTCGTAGGATGAATTTGTACAACTGCCTATCAGTACTTGATCAACTTTTTTCCCTGCTACTTCGCTGACAAGACAAACATTGTCCGGACTATGGGGGCAAGCGATCAGCGGTTGTAATGTGGACAAATTTATCTCTACAATTTTATCATAGTCGGCATCGGCATCGGCCTTAACAAGCTGATAATCGACTTCGCGCCCCTGACGTCGCAGAAAATCCAAAGTCACTTCGTCCGAAGGGAATATTGAAGTTGTCGCACCTAATTCGGCCCCCATGTTTGTAATCGTCGCCCGTTGTGGGATGCTAAGATTTTTAACTCCTTCACCGCCGTATTCCATGACCCAGCCGACGCCCCCCTTGACAGTTAAGAGACGCAGCAGTTCTAAAATCACATCTTTCCCCGTTGTCCAAGGCGATAGTCTGCCACTGAGCTTGACCAGGCAAACTTTCGGGCGGGCGAAATAATACGGCATCCCCGCCATGGCGACAGCCACATCTAAGCCACCAGCACCAATCGCGACCATCCCCATGGCGCCAGCTGTCGGCGTATGGCTGTCGGAACCAATCAAAGTATTGCCGGGCTTGCTAAACCGCTCCAAAAATACTTGATGGCAAATACCATTTCCCGGACGAGAAAAACGGATGCCAAACTTGTCCGCAGCACTGCGTAAAAAGACATGATCGTCGGCATTTTCAAAGCCTGTCTGTAAGGTATTATGATCCACAAAAGACAAGGACAACTCTGTCTTTACTTTACCGAGGCCCATCGAGTCATATTGCAAATAAGCTAATGTGCCGGTGGAATCCTGCGTAAGAGTATTGTCAATCTTTATTGACAGCTCAGTATCATCGCCAAAAATATCAGCCCCATGGGCCGAAGCAATTTTCTCAAATAAATTCATTTTGCTTTCCTCATCTCCTCTTCCACGCAATAATTAATTATTTTCTATCAGGTAATTTTAGCCCAGGTATCATCCGTCGTCAAATTTTTACGGATATATATACTGTATATCGGTTCACAAACAGCCCTCAACAAGGTAAAATGTACGAGAACATTAGTTTCTGATTCAAATTAACGGGAGGTTTTACGTTGAACAAAAAATATTTTCTTATCACTCTTATTTTAATTACAAGCCTACTTACCCTATCCTGCCAAGGTGCTGAGGTGGCTAAGACGCCTCTGCCGGAGCCCGTTCCCGAACCTATCGAAATCGTTATAGCCGCCGTGGGGGATGTCATGATGCACGGGCCCCAATTTAAGGCTGCTTATGTTGCTTCGACAGGAACCTACGATTTTTCCGATTGTTTTGCCGACATCGCCCCTGTTATCGACGGAGCTGATCTTGCAATCGCTAATATCGAAACTACCTTTGCCGGTGCCGAACGCGGTTATTCCGGATATCCGGCCTTTAACTCTCCTGAGCAGCTACTTCCGGCCTTAAAGGATGCCGGTTTTGATGTACTGACCACCGCCAATAATCACACGATGGATCGTGGCACCAGCGGTATTGTCAGTACGATTGACTTTATCCAGCAGGGCGGCTTTTACCAAACCGGTAGCTACTCAACAACATCTGCTGCGATCCAGCCACTGATTGTCGACGTCAAAGGATTAAAAATTGGCATTGTCGCCGCCACCTACAGCCTTAATGGTTTTGTTTTGCCTGAGGGAAAGGAATATATGGTCGACCTGATCGATGAGCAATTGCTGATTAAGCGAATTAATGCGGCTCGCAGCGCCGGGGCAGATGCCGTAGCCGTTTCTTTGCATTTTGGCAACGAGTATCAACGCCAACCCTCAGATTACCAAAAAAAATATGCCGATGTTGCTATTAAAGCGGGAGCTGATATCATCTTAGGCAGCCACCCTCACGTCTTGCAGCCCATCGAAATGCGCACTGTCCCTGCCACGACCGATACGACCACCAAAAGTGCCATTGTCGTCTGGTCGATGGGGAATTTTATTTCCAACCAGCGCGACC
>CAZWXO010000018.1:24325-25717 GCA_964637885.1 uncultured bacterium | reverse complement strand
GAAGAACCGCACCGACAAAGGGACCAAAGATGGGAATGATATTGGTCACCGCAATGATCACCGTGATCAGGAGAGCGTATGGCATATCGAAAATCCTCATGCTGATGTAGCAGATTATCCCGACCAAAACCGCATCAATCAAACGACCGCCGATAAACTGCCCATAGATACAATTAGCCAATCGCCCGACATGAAATATCTTTTCAGACTGCGCCGGCTTAGCATAGGCTTTGATGAGGCGAGCAAACTGCCGGATGATTCGCTCTTTGTCCACCAAAAAATAAACGGACAAAATAATGCCGACACCGATGTAAAAAACCATCAGCACGGCATGCATCGTAAAATCGATCACAAACAAGCCGACTCCGGTGGCAAAGTTCTTTGAAATATTCGGCAAATCTAGAATCATCTGATTGATCGCTATTTCTGTTTCTGCAGCGTTAAGCCCGAACAAACCTGAGATTTCGTAGGCCAAATCCGTAATAGTGCCCGCATAGCTCCCAAGATTATCGGAAAAAAGCACGATACTATCCCGAAGCTGAGGAATAATAAAAGAGACAAATCCGGCGACAATACCAAACAGCAAAGAATATACGGACCCGATGGTCAACGGCTTTGCAAAAATTCTCCAGAAACTTTTCTTCAAGATGCGCCGGAATTGCCGGAGGAAAAAACTATACGGGACATTTAAAATAAAAGCCAGGGCAGTCCCGATAAATAGTGGCGTCAATAAACGCACGCCGTTGAAGACCAGCTCAGCCACCACGTCGATCTTGACGACGATCACTATCAAGACAAAGCTGTAAGTCACAACCAGCAACAAACCTTTGATGATGCCTTTATCCATCTTTACTCACCTTTCAACTTCCCTTTCTCAGGGATGGTTGGAGTTTTTGTGAAAATTAAAAAAACGCCTCCAGCCACGGCACTCGCATCAGCGGCCCATTGGCTAAGCAATTTTTTCTCCAGACTCTCGTTTTCCAGACTCAAGGCGAGACCATAGGTCGCCAAGCAGTCTACCGATCCTGCTGCTAATAAATTGGTAGCTATCAGCTGCGGCCCGGAAGCCCCACCCGTCAAAAGAATCGCCATCGGCGCTGCCAGCACCTTGGCTTCCCAGCCTTCGCTGGCACGACCGTGCAGGCTAAGTAATACCGCGTCCTGCCACGGCGCAGCAAAGCGGGCTGACGCAAGTTGAATACTGCTGATCCCTGGCACGACATGCAACTCAGCCTCAGGGAACTCTCGCTTGACCCACGCCAAAAGTCCATAAAAACCAGGATCTCCTGACGAGAGCAGACCCACATTCCCTGCTTCTAAATACATCTCGACAAAGGCAATCAGCTCGGCCATATCGGCCCCAATTACCATCGTATCTTTTGTGTCCGTCTC
>CAZWXO010000018.1:20256-24315 GCA_964637885.1 uncultured bacterium | reverse complement strand
AATGCCAAAGCCCGGCGACCCCCAGCCAGCGCCATACAACTAGCCACCGCCCTAGTCGCCGCCGGCGTCAAATAATCTTGATGCCCCGGCCCAACTCCAACTACATATATTTTTCCCGCCAAGCCGTAATGCCTCCTGCGTCCAAAATTCCTTTGCTCATTCCTAAAACTTGACCTGCATAATCGAGGAGCAAGACCTCGACCTGCAGACCTTCGCCACGTTGACGCGCATATCGCGCCGCCGCCTCGGCAATCCTTGCTAAAACCTCTTGAGCGAGGCCAGCTTCGTGAAGAATAGTATAACATTCTTCCGCAGTGCTTGCCTCCATTAATCGACTCACCAATTGCTGCGATCCACCTGCCAAGGCCGTATGCGCCGCATATATTTCCCGGCGGGCGTCGGCAATGCGGCTATGGGTCTGGAAAATGCCTCCGGCGACTTTAACCAGCTTGCTATGGTGTCCCGCCAGAAGAATTCTCGCGAGGCCACGCTCACTGGCGCCATCCAGCATGATCCCGATGAAGTTAGACATCTCGACGATACGATCCTTAGAGAACCCCAGCGCCAGCATCGCTTTTTCCCCTATCCCCCCAGGAACACAGACGACTGTATCATAGCTTTCGCCTCGAGCCACATCCAGCTGCACCAGCAGGGAATCCGTCAAAGATCGAACCGACATCGGTCGCACCCGGCCCCGGGTGCCAAGAATCGAAATGCCACCGACAATCCCCAGTCGGGGGTTCATCGTCCGCAAAGCTACCTCTTCGCCTCGGGGAACGGATATCGTCACCCGGCAACCATTTTCCGCCGTCAGATAGCCCGCTAGCGCCTCACAAATCATCTGCCGCGGCACTGGATTAATTGCCGGTTCTCCAATCGGAATCTGCAAACCCGGACGGGTAACGTGACCCACACCCTGTCCGCCCAAGATCTCTATCTGCTGCACGGCACCAGGCATTAGCTCGACCTGGGCCACGATTTCGATACCGTGGGTGGCATCCGGATCATCGCCCCCATCCTTGATAACCGAGCAGGCTGCCACACCATCCTTGCAAAATAAGCAGGTTGCGGCAAAATCGACGGAGCTCATGTCCGGCAAACTAACTTTTACGGTAAGGCTATCCCCAGCAGTTGCTTGGCCCCCGCACACCAGCACTGTCAGCGCGGCCTTAGCAGCCGCAGCGGCGCAAGCACCAGTAGAATAACCGCCTTTAAGTTTTTTCTTTTGAATTACTTTATCCATCGTCTTCCCTTCAACACCATGCAGGGCCCTAACCCTTCACGGTCATTATACCTTGCCCCTTCATTTTGCACAAATACCCTCAACCCACCGAGAGAAACCCCTTAAGCCTCAACGGCTGATTTGCCTGAAGAAAAAACATAGGACGGCCTGCACGAGGCCGTCCTATGTCGATTAATCAACAAACTGTCTAAGCTCACTCTAGAGGATGGAAAAACTTTAAATCGGGGCCGCTTCCAGCTGGCGTAAAACATCCTGCAATTGTTGCATTTTGTCGCCATAACCCTTCCAATCCCCTGATCCGGCAGCCTGCTGCGCCTCACCAAAGAGGGCATTGGCCTTGTCCACCAATTGTTTCGGCGTCTCGCCCGCTGGCGGCTGGCCATCGCCGCCATCCCCACCTTCGCCTGTCGCCGCACCATCGTCGTCGACGGGTGATTGAGGAACATCGGCTCCGGCAAAGATAATCGAGAGGGCCTCAGCCAGAGTATTTTGCATCACAACTTGATCACGGTAGACAACGATTACCTTCCGCATTTCAGGTATCGCCGTGCCCCCCTGTCCCGTCGTGGCTTGCAAGTAAAGAGGCTCGACGTAGAGAATTGAATCGTTAATCGGAATAACAAACAGGTTGCCTCGGATAACCTCGTTGCCTTGCTGTCCCCATAAGGTCAGTTGCGGCGAGATTACCGGGTCCTGATTAATCCGGGCCTCGATCTGCATCGGGCCATAAATCAGCTTGCGCTTCGGGAACTTATACAGGAACAGCTCCCCATAGTGCTCCCCGTCATTGCGGGCTGCCAGCCAGGCAATCATATTGTTTTTATTAACCGGGGTCAGTGGCAGCATTAGAGTAAACTCTTCTCCTTTGCCAAAGTCAAACATCGCATAGTACGGCTGAACACTAGTCTGCTCACTTCCGTACACTTCGTTAGCGATCGACCACTGATCTTCCTTATTGTAAAAGACGCCAGGGTTAACCATATGATAGGTCGTCAGCATCTCCGCCTGAATTTTAAAGAGGTCGATGGGATAGCGAATATGGGCATAAAGATCAGCCGGCATCTCAGCCTTCTTCTTATACAGCTCCGGGAAGGCCTTGGCATAAGCCGCTATCAAGGGGTCTTCCTCATCGATGATATAAAAATCAACGCTGCCATGGAAAGCATCGACAACCACCTTGACCGAATTGCGGATGTAGTTCATCCCTTCGGCAGCCGGGGTGGAGTAAGGATAATACGCCGAAGTCGTGTACGCATCGATGATCCAGAAAAGCTTCCCTGCCTCATCAATGACCATATAGGGGTCTTCATCATACTGCAGATACGGCGCCAGCTCTTGGACGCGCTGCTTGATATTACGATTGATAATCATCTTGGATTTTGAGCTCAACTCACCGGAGATCAGGATTTTTAGCTCCTGCTCCCGCAAAGCAAAGGCCAGACGATTGAGCATCGTCATCTTGATGCCAGCCTCGCCAGCATAGGTAACTTCGACATTGTCGTCACCCTGGGGGTAATCCAGCTCTTTGGTGTTAGCTCCTGTGATGATGTAGTAATCCGTTTTTTCTCCAAAATAGATTTCCGGCTGGGTGATTTCCAGCTTGTCTGCGCCAACCGGGGGAATATCCTTGATGAGATAATCCGGCTGTCCTTCTCGGGTGACCCGGTTGACAGGCGAAACCACCATACCGTAGCCGTGGGTAAACTTGATATGCTTGTTGATCCAGGACTGCTCCTGCGTTGGAGCCATCTCCCGGGCACTGACGAAAACCTGTCGGTAGCCATCCTGCAAATGATAGCGATCGACGTCGACATCGTTGAATGTATAGTACGTTCGAATACTCTGGGTCTGCGTATAAGTAGTCAAAGACGGGCGTGGGTCGACCACTCGGATATTATTGATAACATTGCCCGACGCCTCGACTTCCTGATTAGTTAAGACAGTGTCGCCTGCAAAGTCGCGTCCCTCTAGCGACGCTAGTCCATAGGCAGTCCGCGTGAAATAGATATTGTTCTTGATGTATTCGGTTTCTTTGGCGATTTCGTTGGGGGCGACGATAAATGTCTGCATCGCCAAGCTCAAAACTACTGAAACAACGCCAGGGGCTATCATTAGGACAGGTCCGGCTGCCAGCAGCTTGATGCTCTGCTTGCGGCGCGCCACAATCACCAGCACTGCTGCCAACAAAGATAAAACGATGGCAACTCTGTAGTACTGCATCGTCACCGAAATATCTGCAAAACCGGGTCCGTAAACCACCCCGGTCGATGAAAACAGCAGCATCGCCATCTTGATGAAATAACCGGCGGAATAGACAATAAAGAAAAATGCCACCAAAACCGTCCCATGATTAATAGCGCTATGCCGCTTGACTGGATCAAACATCATCCCTGTCATGACATAGAAAAGAGCGCACAGGATAATTGAAGCGACCAGCACCACCTGCACCTCAGAATAGATTAGCTGCGCAAAGGGGATTACTCCGGTGTAGTAACTGACATCGTGATGCAAGATTGGATCTTTCACCCCAAAAGAAACGTTGTTGACAAAGAGCAACATCTTACGAAAAGCAGTGTCGGTCAGGGCAATCTGCGACAAAAACAAACCCACCGCAATACTGACAACGAGCATAATCAATGCCAGCTTGCCACCTGTAGCGGCTTCAACCATGCCTGGCCTGATGAAATCCCTGCTACTGGGAAACTGAAAAATATTGCTGTAGTCAAAGGGTTTTCCGGCACTAGGCCCATCATCGGCCTCCTCGTCATCGTCTACAATAATCGGTTCTTCGATGACGGGTTCGCGGCGGTGCTTTT
>CAZWXO010000018.1:0-20246 GCA_964637885.1 uncultured bacterium | reverse complement strand
GGGAAACTGAAAAATATTGCTGTAGTCAAAGGGTTTTCCGGCACTAGGCCCGCCTTCGGCCTCCTCATCCTCGTCATCGTCGACTATAATTGGCTCTTCGATGACGGGCTCGCGACGGTGCTTTTCAAAATTGCGCCGGGCCCATAATAAATTCCCAAAAATAACTGCCACAGCAAAAACAAAGAATGCTCCGAATAGAGCAAGCTTGTACAGAATTGTCCGGACAAAAACCTGGCTATAGCCCACTTCTTTAAACCATAACCAATCTGTGTACAAGGTAGCTAAAAAAGCTGTGGATGCCACCAAGAGAAAAACAACTGCTACAAGTATCCCCAGCTT
This sequence comes from uncultured bacterium, assembly GCA_964637885.1. GTDB lineage: Bacteria > Bacillota > CAZWXO01 > CAZWXO01 > CAZWXO01 > CAZWXO01. Next base: position 19,907 of record CAZWXO010000018.1, on the reverse strand, counting down.
CAAACGACCTTTAGACTGGACACTTTTCATTTCTTGACCCCCTCTCATTTTTTACATAAAGCTTACCTGTTCATTTTAACACAAAAACGCCACTGGGGGCTTAATCTAGCATTTCATACTTCCCCCGCTTTTTCCCTCGCAGCAAAAACCCGGCGACATCGAGCTCAGCAGTTATGATTCCTACCAGCATCAATAGTCCTCCCAAATATCCCCGCCAAGCTAGCACTTCCCCCAAGACCAGAAAAGCCAGAAGGGTAGCAAAAAGGGCTTCCATAGAAAAAATCAAGCCCGCCCTGGTGTTGGTAGTAAATTGCTGCGCCATGGGTTGGGCAACAAACGGGATTGCAGTACATAGGAGCCCGAGGCCCGCCACCGCCCCCCATCCCATGGAAGTCTGAGGCAAAGTGTAAGTTTCAAAAAGTAGCGACGCCAAAGTGCTCCAAACAGCAACCGTGAAAATTTGACACAAGCCCAGCTGGATGGCATCGACCCGGCGGACGATACGCCCCGTATAAATGATTTGTGCCCCGCAAAGAATCGCGCAGATCAAAGAAAGCAAATCCCCTGGATTCAAACTCATCCGCGGAGTGTAGAGCATCAGAGTCATTCCCCCCACCGCCAAAATTATGCCGACGATGACCCGTTTTTCCTGTAGCTCCCGATAGAAAAAAAAGCTAAGAATAGGAACAAAAATAACGGATAAAGAGATTAGAAAAGCGGAGTTAGTTGCGGTGGTGTAGCGCAAAGCAAAGGTGCTGTTGATATAAATAACAAAGAGCAAGGTTCCTAGACTGATGCCATGGAGCAGCGCTGGGCGGCTCATGGTTCGCAATTTTTTAATAAAGACCAGCCCGACAATTATCGAAGCCAGAACAAAGCGGAGGGAAGTCAGATTCATTTCCTGAATCCCCTCTGCAAATGAAATCTTAACAAGGATATAGGAAAGGGCCCAAAAAAAGGTGACCAACAGCAAGCAGGCGTCCGCTGTCAGGGAATGGTATGTACGCAGCGTCAAGGCTATTCCTCATTTCTTTCTATACAATTTAAGCAGGGCCTGTATAGCACTAGCCCTGCCAGAGTGGGATTAAAGAAACCCCTGATCTGCGCTAAAGCCCCTGTAACAACCGAGCAAAATCTTCATCTTTAAGCCCTGGGGGAACAACCAGCCGGGGCACCCGCAACGGGTCACACCCAGGAGCGGCCAAAGCCCGCTTAAGGGTAAAGGCGAGCCGAACTCCCGAGGCTGCTACGGCCTCCCTGGCAGCCTTGGCATGATACCCATGAGGATAGGCGAAAGCATTGGCTAGGGGCAAACGCCGGCGGGCAAATTCAGCCCGCAGTAGCTGCCGATCCTCGACAATTTTAGCTTTTGGCATTTTTTGATAGGCCGGCAAGTAGCCGTCCCGCTGCGAGTGCGCTGCCCATGTGTGATCGGCCAAGGTGATTACCCCGGATTGGGTCAATTCATCCAACTGACCCCATGTCATAAAATCCAGCACCAGATTGTCGTAACCGGGTGGCGGCAGCAGCCCCGCAAAGGGGCCGCTAAAATCCGGCTCTAATTCGACAACTTTATTAACCTCAACAACCTGAGCCTCAGCAACGTCGCTCCCCTCGCCATCTTTCTCAGTGACAGCGGATGCGACCGTCGGAGCTTCGTCAGAGCGGACCATCGAGCCAAGTACAAAAACCACCGCTTTCATCTTGTGCCGCTTTAAAATTGGATAAGCATACCAATAATTAGAGGCATAGCCATCATCGAAGGTTATCAAAACACTTTTAGCGGGGAGCTTGATCTTGCCCCCCAGAAAAGCACTGAATTCATCTAAAGTAACCGGATAATAGCCTTCTTTTTCCAAATACGCCATCTGAGCGGCGAACTCGGCAATCGTTACCACCGAGTTATTGAGCTCCCAGCGATGGCCCAAATCGTCAACTAAATGATGGTAGCATAGCACCGGCACCTTGGTCGCAAAAGCAGGCGCAGCCCCAGCAGCAGATGCTGGCTCCAGCCCTGGTAGCGAGCAGAAAAAACCTGCTAACAGCAAAATTGCTGCAATTTTCTTTTGTTGACGTCTACCTCGTTTCACGCAATGCTACCTCCTAAACAAAACCCTTATTATCGACACCATAAATGAAGGTATCATTTATAGATTACCAGAACGCAAGCATTCCCGCAACACATCTACTAGTCGGAGTTCCCCTTCCCATCAATCTTTATCCGGCAATTACCATTGTTAATCCCCGCCATTTCTCTGGACTTGGAAACCCTTCGCCTTGCCCACAAAAATGCCACAGTCAGCATATGCGTCGTTACGATTACAAGCACAACCATTCCCACTACTTCCGCCAAGCCTAAGCGCTGATACGGCACCCAAAGCGCTGCCCAGCCGATCAGCACCCATTGGATGCAATAAATAATAGTGATATTTCGGCTCCAAAAGCCACAAAAACGTCCCGCCAAATTCGACTGCAGTCCGGCCGGCAGCAAAGTCATCAAGCAAATCCATAAAAAAATCAAGCTGATCATCCAAATGACTGCCCCAGGGCCGCTGCGATAAAAGTCCCCTATTTGCGCCTCCAGATCAAGAACGACAACCAGTATCGCTATCGCTAGCAAGATAAAACCGGGCAGTGCAAATCTTTGCGCCGTGGTCACGAGATCGCGACTACGCCGCAGAAATTTTCCGAAGCACATCCCGCACAGAGGAAAGGCCAGCCACGGGAAGAGGGGATACCAGACAAAGCCAGCTGCTGTCCCCCACAAAAGATTGCTCAGCCAGCTCAACAGCAGTCCGTCCCCGTGAACGCCCCATAAGTAGGGGGCAATGAGAACAACCCCGCCTGCCAGCACCATCCATAAGCGCCACTGAGGGAAAAAATGCACCAACAGTGTCAACAACACCATTGCCAGCCCCGCGAATTGCAATAAATCCACTTCCCAAATGAAATCCCACCATAGCGATCCACTCCGTATCGGCAAACTATCCACCCATCCGAGGCTCATCGGCAGATAGTAGCGTAGGTAGCTAAGGGCATAACCAATGACAAATAATTGCAGGCCCCGCAGGCAACCTTGCCTTAACCCAACCGAGCGAGGATAGACAATAAAAACTCCCATCAACAGCGTAAAAACCGGTGCTACCGCCGGCCCTCCGAGAAAACTGATAAAAAAACCATAAGTACTACTGATGGCTACTGGATCACCGTAGTAAATCAAAACATAGGAATTTATCATCAGGAGAGCCGCTAAACTCCGCATGACGTCCAGCTGAAAAAAACGCCTTGCTGTCTCTGCCCCAGGGAGCATCTGCCCCATTGCCTCGCCCTCTTTCTTAATCAAAACTGCGAAAATTTGCAAAATATTTTCCTCGCATCCATCTTACCGAAACTTAACGCAAAAACCTAGACCAATTCTGCTCAAAGGCGAAAAATCATGCCCCGACAACGAAGCATTGCAGCAAGAGCTGCCTACGCCTTTTCACGCGCATTTCGAATATTAAAAGGGTCGTCAGCCACTATACGTTGCTGACGACCCCCATGCCTAATTAAAACCAAAGAATTACTAAAAAATTAAACGATAACAATCTGCGTTTCCCGAGGTGAGAACCTATATCTATTCTCCACTCACATTTCGATGACCTTATAGGGGAACCTGTATTCCTCCATCAGCTCTAAGAAAGGTCGATGCGGGAAAGCCTCCGGCGTCAGGACACCAGTACCCTGCCACACTCCTTTAGCTAGCAGCTCCATGCCAATGACAGCCCCAAAGGCCGTCTGCGACACCACCGCCTGGCAATTAAAACGCTGCATCGCCTCGGCGTTGTCCCATGTTTGATAGATAAAGACTTTGCGATCTTTGCCATCTTTTTTCCCCGTGACGAGGATTCCGACACACATCTTTCCCTGCATTTTATCCCCTAGAGAGGATGGACGCGGTGCCGTCGCCGCCAGGACATCCCGAGGCGAAACTTCGACATCCCCCACCTTGACCTTTTTCATCTTATCGAGGCCCAATGCCTGAATCACCCGCATCGCTTCCAGCACTTTGTCGCCCAACCCAATCTTAAAGCTGACTTTCTTTAGGCCTTTGCCGATAAAGCGTGGCATCATCATCGGTTCCTCGTGCTCAACGGCCACAATTTCCTGCGGACCAATCCCCTCCGGGAAATCAAAGATTTCCGCTTCACTCATCGGCATCTTGGTATACCAGCCCTTATCCGCTTCCCAAAAAACCGGCGGATTGAGCACTTCCTCGACAATTGCGGAAATGGAAAAGCCAAAAGCGTAATCCATCCCCTCGACGGTAATATTGCTGCCATCCTTAATGGCAATCTCATCTAATTCATCGAATAGCTCTTGCTCGGCGTACTTGGCAAAAACGTTGACCACACCAGGATCGATCCCCAAATACAGCAGGGCCAGATTGCCGGAGTTCTCCCATGCCTGATGGCGGTCAAAGAAATAGTCTCCGATCCACTCTTGATAGCCTTTGGGGTATGGATCACACGGATGGGCGTGGGATTCGCCACCCATGTCGATATACTTGCAGCCCGTGGCAAAAGCTGCCTCAAAAATTGTCTTATTAGTGGTAATATCCGAAGCATTCATAATCAGGTCAATCTGATATTTTTCCACAAGCCGTTTGATGTCCTCCTGGCTGTTGGCATCGATTTTTTCTGCTGGAAAACGCGCCGGGTTCCCCAGGGATGCGGAGAGCATCTGTCCTCGCGCTTCCGTTCGGTTCGCCAACACCATTTTGTCCAGCCACAGGCTCTCCGGGTCTCTCTCCGCCGCTACTTTGGCAATTGCCTCGCCAACACCTCCGACCCCGATTAAGAGAACATTCATTGTTCCACTCCTTTTTCTCATTTCTTGCATCGACCGACTTGTCCTGTCATCAGACCAGTTACCAGCTTCTCCTAAAATCAGGCAATATCCAAATCTTTTTCGTCCTTCCCCGTCACCACAATCGGCTTGGCTGTCGGGTCAATTTTGCGCCCGATGACCAGCAGTGCGATGCCGATTACCAATACCGCGAGCCCCCCGTACATCAAAGTATCGATCATCGCAGTAATGTTTGACAACAGCCCTTCCCCCCACTCCTCTAAATAGTACTCGTGGTCCTCTCCCTCGTACCAGTTGATGAAAAAGCTCCCGAGAAAAGAAATGGAACCAGAGATGACCAGATACCAGGCGATGTTGCCCAGATCTCCAACCCCCAAACGAGTTCTGGGATTGAGAGGGTAGAGCTCTGGTTGATTGACTGACATCCCTCCGTATAGCCACTTGAATATAATATAAAAGAAGGGGCCGGTAGCAAGGCCTAAGAGACCTAGGAGCAAATAGTCCGCCCCATTGATCAGCAAAGCAAATACAGAGATGATCAATGGCATCCCGGCAAAAAAAGCTAGCCCCACTGGGCCGCCGCCCATCACATAGCAACCTTCCCGCTGCGATAATGGGATTTTCTTCCTCAGCTTGATGACCGCCAAAGGCAGGATAATATACATGGCTAAAATGAAGACGACCTCCGCCATGACCAGAGTAGTAAAGTCAAACTGGGACAAAAATATGGTTACCAGGGCGAGCGAGAGGATTGCCACATGCGGCACCCCCCGCCCTTTACTGACTTTGGCCATGAACTTAGGAAACAGATGATCATCTGCCAGAACAAAAAATCCCCGCGGTCCAGACGCCAGATACGTGTTGAAGATGGCGCACTGGGAGATGATGGCGACAAAGAGAAACGCATATCCCCAGCCCTGACCCATGTGCTGAGTCAGTACTGTCGCATAGCCCACGGTCTCTCCAAAACCACCTTCTGTCGACCAACTCTCCCAATTTCCTACCGAGACAATGCCCGCGAGAGTCGGGAGAAAATAAGAAGCGGCAATAAGCGGCATTGCCAACAAGAGCCCTTTGGGAATCACCTGAGGGTCCTTGACTTCCCCCGCCATATTGGAAATACATTCATAGCCGCAATACATCCAGACGCAGATGGCGATACACCCGGCCACCCCATCCAACAGACTCATGTCATAACCGACAAAAGGCTCGATCGGGCTATAGTTCCAATTCAACAAGCCAACCACCGTGACCATTAAAAATGCCACTAAAATCATGACAGAGAAGGCTGAACTGACATAACCCACATCCTTGATTCCCATTAGATTGACAGCAGTAAAGAGAAGAATCATGGCAATCTTTAATCCAATCGCTGTCGTCGCGGAGATTGGGATATACTGACTAACATAGCCGACAACAAGGGCCACATACACAGCATTGCCTAGGTAAATAGATAGGGTATTCCACCAATTGACCTGAAAGCCCCAAAACTCTCCAAAGGCTTCTCTTACCCAGACATAGATACCACCCTCCGAAGGCAGGACCGAGCCGCATTCCGCCACGAGATTGCTGATGGGGAAGGCCCAGATGATGGGGAAAATAATCAACATCGCCAAAGTTATTCCAGGACCCGATGCCGAAATCATCTCCTCAATCCCAAAAGCACCCGCTGCCACGAGACAATAAATCATAAAAATGATGCTCGTCACCTTGACATCATACTTTTTTAATCCGGCAACCCCTTGCAGATTATGTTCGCTCATTGTTTCCCCTCCTGAATTTTATATTTTCCCTTCTTAGATGCTGCACATTCGTCGCACTTCAACAAAAATTACTTGATTGGCATTTGTAGAAATTTATGAAAATACTCCTTGGCCTTGGTGTTCTCAAAATCAGAGTCCCACTCGCAGAAAGAATAAGGGAAGCCCATTTCCTCCATCAGGTTTAAGTAGGGCTCAGGCTCAAAATACTCCGGAGCGTGGACGCCCATCCCTTGCCAGATACCTTTTGCCAGCAGCTCAATCGCCACCGCCGCACCATACCCTGTTTGAGCGACGACGGCCTGGCACCCCAGTCGCTTCATCGATTCTTCCTGATCCAGCGTTTGATAGAGAAAGATGTTGCGCGCCTTCCCGTCTTTTTTTCCGGTGACATCGATTCCGACGCACATTTTTCCATTCATCCGCTCGGCGATGTCAGTGGGTTGCTCGACCAAGCGGGCAATAATATCTCGCGGCGTCGATTCGATACCCCCGATTTTCACCGTCCGGTCCATATCTCTAAGTCCCAGCATTTCGATGACCTTCAAAGCATTAACCAGATTGTCGTCGAGGGAGATTTTAAAATCACAGTGCTTGAGGCCGTATTTTTCTAAATAACGGGGCATGAAGACGACCTCTTCGTGCTCAATCTTATACACTTTCTGCATCCCGACTCCATCAGGAAAATCGAAAATCTCTTTTCCGGAAAAAGGCTTATCAATGGAGAAGCCACGATTGCGCCGCCATTCCAGATTAGGATTCAGGCATTCATCCAGGACCGTCCAAACATTAAAACCAAAACTGATATCCGACCCCTCAACCTCGATATTGCTGCCATCACGGACATGAATTTCATCTAACTCGTCAAAGAGATGTTTGGCGGCAAACTTGGCAAAGACATCGACAACGCCGGGGTCGATACCCATGCCTAAAAGGGCCAGCTGTTTTTTCTTTTCCCATTCCCCGTGCCGGGCAAAGTTATACTCACCCATCATCACCTTCATGCCTTTGTCATAGGGAGCCTCCCCCGGGTCTGACCATGTCCCCATGTTCATGTAGTTACAGCCAGCCTCAAAAGCCGCATCAAAGATATTGTTGGTTAAATACGGCACCGAGGCATCCATGACAAAGTCACAACCATGCTTTTTGGCCAGCTGAACAATGGCACTTTTGTCGTGGGCATCGAGCTGTTCACCGATAAAGCGCTTCGAATCTCCACAAAAATCCGCTAATTTTTTGGCCCGGTCACTGGAGGTACTGGTCATAACAACTTTTTCCAGCCATTTGCCTTCCCGATCCCGTTCCCGCAGTATCTTAACAATCGCTTCCCCGACGCCGCCGGTTCCTACTAATAACATTTTCATTTTTGTCACCCTCGCTTTTATATTTTTGTTTGACTGATTAAAACTGCTTAGGTGAATTCATATTTACGGTTACAGAAAGCAACCACCTCCGCCTACATCGTCGCATATAGCGTTCCGGTCAGAATCCCCGAGGGAACCATGTTCGGCTCCCCCATTACTATCTTTAGCAACAACTATGCCACCAGTTTTCCCTCCGCAAACCCTTGCCATCATTGATTGTCCATTTACCAGGCTGTCTCGACTCGTAAAAAAACTGCAATAATTGCACAGTTGATGTGCAATTATTGCAGTTTATAGCTCCAATAAAGTTATGATTCCACCAAAAAGGCTACCTTCTCTATCCCTATCCATTTCCAAGGCCAGCTTGACGAAACTCGACTTGTGACTCATCTCTGCCCTGGAATTAGCAGATTGCATACTCTTTAATCTTGTAATACAGTGCCCGAGGGCTAATTCCCAGCAGAGCGGCCGCCTGCTGACGGTTGCCACCAACCTGGGCAAGGATCTGGCAAATATGCTCTTTTTCCACCTGGGCCAAGGTTTTACCTATGCTCACAGCAGCCGCTTTTTCGCTAAGGCGAATATTGGCTGGCAGAGCATCGCAGGTGATTGTGGACCCCTGACTCAAGCTAACCATCAACTGCACGGTATTTTTCAGCTCCCGGACATTTCCCGGCCAGTCGTAAGCGAGTAGTGCTGCCAAGACATCGCCCTCCATGCGGCGAACCGGCGACATATATTGCTGGCAGAAGATACGGACAAAGCTTTCCGCCAAAACAGGAATGTCTTCCCGACGCTCCCGCAATGGGGGGATGCGTATGATTATGCTATTGATTCGATAAAACAAATCCTGGCGAAACCGACCTTCTTCAACATCTTTTTCGAGCAGATGATTGGTCGCCGTAATCAAGCGAAAATCCGATGGAAGACTCTTGCCTCCTCCTAGGCGCTCGAAGCTTCGCGTCTCGATGACCCGAAGCAGCTTGGCCTGCAAGCTGGCATCGATATCGCCGATTTCGTCAAGAAAGAGCGTCCCCCCATCTGCTTGTTCGATTCGCCCCCGCATCAATTGCGCCGCTCCCGTAAAGGCTCCTTTTTCGTGGCCGAAAAACTCGTTCTCTGCCAAATCCTTTGGCACAGCGCTACAGTTCATCTTCACAATACTGGCGTATTTGCGGATGCTGTTATAGTGGATGAAGTCGGCAAACAGCTCTTTGCCTGTCCCATTTTCTCCTAATAACAATACGGGTAAATCGAGATTACTGGTTTTAAGCGCCTTATTCAGGCAGGCAATGAGGGCCGGGCTGCCACCGATAATCCCGCTACGCCGTTCCCGTGGCACCTCGCTACAATCGGCCGCCCCCTGACGCTGGACACCTTCAAGAATGCGATGCACGTCCGACAGCGAAAAAGGCTTGGCGATAAAATCCACCGCCCCGGCCTGGAGCAGTCCGGCCACCCGGCCTTCCTCTGCATAGGCTGTCATCATCACGACCTCCGGGGCTGGCGTCAACTGCCGGAAGCTACGCAGGGCTGCTTCCCCGGACATACCCGGCATCTCCACATCCAAAAAAACTATCGCAAACGAAGTTTCCGCTGCGAGCCTAAGCCCCGCCTTTGCATCAACAGCCGTTGCGACACGATAGCCTTGCTTTTGGAGAATCGACTGCAGCAGCTCTGCCGTCAACTGATCGTCGTCGACAATCAAAATGTCTTTTTGCCGATCCTTCACGTGCACTCCTCCTTCCGCCACCAATTATTTTAGCTGTCGCACGCATTCATCTCCAACTTTTATTATTTGTATCAGACAAGTGGCGACAGTAACCTCATCGTCATTTTTTAGCTGCAAAATCTGCTGGGCGGCCTCGGCCATTGCAGCCAGGCCCAGATTTCCTGCCTGCCCTTTCATCAAGTGCATAAGTTGACGCAAGGATTCCTTGTCTCCTGTCAGGCAGGCAGCCAATAAATCGATTTTCAATGCTTCCCAATTATTGAAATACTTCCGCAATAGATTGTGTGCTATCTCTTCTGAACCTACCATGTGCAGCAGATGCTCTTTGGCCTGCAGCAAAGGTTCTCCCAGTGTCGTAACCGGCTTTACCAGCTCAACTAGCTGCGTTGCCGGCTGCCACGGGCACAAATCAGGGGGTAGCAGCGCAAAAATCTTATCAATCAGATTCTTTAAATCAAAGGGCTTGCCCAAGAATGCATCGGCGCCGGCCTGCAAACATTTTTCCTGCATCAAGTCCTCAGCATGAGCCGAGAAACAGATAATGGGGACGCGAGCCATGCGGGCTTGGGGGAGACGGCGAATTTGCTTTAAGGCTTCAAACCCATCCAGCACCGGCATCGCCAGATCCATCAAGACCAGGTCGATTCCCCCTGCAGCGGCAACCTGAACGGCGCGAGCCCCATCCGAGGCCATCGTCACCGCAAAATATTCATCAGGTAGCATCGCCGCCACAATTTCCCGATTAACCAATCCATCGTCCGCCACCAAAATATGAATCATCCCCGCTCGCTCCATCGGGGCCTCCTCGGAGGCGAGGCTCGTCGTGCGGAGCAAAGTCTCGTCCTTGTCCATGGGCAGCGTCACCGTAAAGACGGTTCCCCCGCCCGCCTCAGGCGCGACATCCAGCGTTCCCCCCATCCCTCGGACGAGGCGACACGAGATATACAAGCCGAGGCCGCTGCCCAGGTGTTCCTGCCCGGAATCTTCCTGACCCTGGCTATACTCATCGAAGAGAGTATCCAGAAGCTGGGGTGCGATGCCCGGCCCCGAATCTCGAACACTGACAACCACTGCCGTCTGAGCCTCGTCCCAGTTCACATCCAGACAGACGAAACCCGTAGCAGTAAACTTGATTGCATTGTCCACCAGATTGCCAATCACCTGTCGAAGCCGCAAGGCATCTCCTAAAAGCGCTCCGGGAATCCCTGGGCCAAAGTGGAGCTTGCAGGCCAACCCCTTGGCCTGGCCCCGACTAGCATAGAGGCCAAATACTTCCTTAAGCAAGCCTCGAGGGTCAAAGCTCTGACGCCCCAGGCCCATCTGATTGGCATCGAGGCGCTCCAAATCCAGAACGTTATTTAACAGCTCCAGCATCCCTCGGGCCGCGTGGTCCAACAAAACAGTATGATAAGCCTGCTGCCCGGTAAGGCCTGCTTGACGAATTACCTGGGTCAGTCCAATTATGCCATGTAAGGGCGTTCGGATTTCGTGAGTGAGCTGGGCAAGGAATTTCCCTTTAGCCTGCGAGGCCGCCTCAGCTTTTTCTTTAGCAATATTAAGGTCGTTGCGGGCCATCTCCAACTTATGGGTTTTTTCCTGGATTGAGCTATGCATCCTTCCAATCGAATCGCTTAGCGAGGCAATCTCGTCAAGGCCGCTCTCCTCAGGCAAATGCATTTCCCCGCCTTCACCCACCTGGCTGACTGCCTTGGTCATCCGCTGAATCCGCCGCAGAATCGCCCTATCCAGCAAGCGTAACCCAATAACACCTAAAACTATCCCCACTATATTGACATAGATCAAGAAAAATATAACCGCCTTTTGCCCCTGGCTGGTGATGTCTCGCGGACGAATCAGCGAGAAAGTCAGAAGGGGTTGCCCCTGATAATCCCTGACAAAGCCGGAGGTATTAAGACCGTCTGCCCCGACAAGGCTAAGCAAGGGTCGGCGCTCAGAGCGCTCAAACAAGTTTGCCTCCGCCAACTTTTCTAAATCCTGGCCTTGGGGAAAGGTCAGCCACTGACTTGCCAGCTTTCGCAAGGTAGCCTTTTCCTCGGAGTCGAAATACTTGCCTACCATCAAATAGCCGAATTCCGGAGAATCTGCCCTTGGCCCGCGAACGACGTGGGCTCCATACATTAAAAGCCGACCGTCTTGCTCCCGAAGGATCCCACGGCCGGCCATATCATTCCTATCACGGTAATTGAGCATCGACGCATTAAAGGTTGTGAAAGCTTCTGGTGACTGGGTCAGCTCTTTCGCTGCTACGTCGTAAGCCATTTGTAAGTGGGAGTTGCCCTCAAGATCAAAGATCGCGATGGCATCAAAATCGGTGTCAACGAAGGTGTCAAAGGGGTAATTGCGCTGGATATACTGGGGGTTGTCGCCAGTAAGGAATTCGCACGTCTCCTCCCAAACTGCTAAATCCCTGGCAATACTTGCTTGGGCATCGATCCGGCTGTCGAGAAGGTCGTATACGCGTACCGCACTCTGCCGGTTAATCTCTGCTTCCAATTTTTCATAACGCGGCACCAAAATCAGCTCAGCCGATAAAATCAAAAACAAATCAAAAAACAACAACACCGCAAGCCAAATAATAATCGCTTTGCGACGGATACCCACGTTTCCACCCACTTCTGCTTCGATTAATCGAGGCCTCTTTCGGCGCCCATCATCAGACTAAATCCCCTAGCTCGTTGCGGATCCGCACGAACTTATCTAAATTATAGAATAATTTCTCCACCAAAACAGGGTCAAAATGCCGCCCTTTCTCCGCTTGCATAAAGACGAGGATGTCTTCCAGCGGCCAGGCCTTCTTGTAAATGCGAGAGGTGCCAAGGGCGTCAAAGACATCGGCCACAGCGGCAATCCGCCCTACCAAGGAGATCTCCTCTTGGGACAGTCCCTTGGGATAGCCAGTGCCATCATATTTTTCGTGATGTTCAAGGGCGATCTGGGCCGCCATTTTCATTACCGGGCGTTCAGATTTTTTCAGCATCTCGTAACCCATCGTTGCGTGTAGCTTAATCTCCTCGAACTCTTCGGGTGTCAGGCGCCCCGGCTTATTGAGAATTGCGTCCGGCACCGCAACCTTCCCGACGTCGTGCATTGTCGAAGCAATATAAATAACTTCGGCCTCCTCCTCGGACAAGCCGGATAGCCGAGCCAGCAAACGACAAAATTCCGCTACCCGGCGAACATGCCGCCCCGTTTCCTTAGAACGCGCCTCCGCGATTTCGCCAAGTCCGATGATGATCTCTTTTTGAGTGGCTTCATTTTCTTTATCCAGATAGATATTGTCGTAAGCGATCGAGACATTAGCGATGAAAACCTCGATCAATTCCCGATCGAAGGTTTCCATGTTATTGACACCTTCCATATAAATGAGGTTCTCTGATTGAAGCTTGGTCTTAAAATACAAAACCATTCGGTCGTCATAAAAACGGCTCTTCTTTTCCTGCAAAACCGTGTCGACATCTTCGCGAATCTGCGGGTTGTCCAGACAGACCAAGGGACGTCCCATCAACTGGCTGTAATTGCCAATCGCCGCCGTTATGATAAATTCCTCTTCCTTTTTTGTAGCGGCGAAGCTGGACAGCATGCAATAAAAAGCACTCTCGTGAATCCCCAAAATCGAAGTCAGTTGAATTAAGACCCCCTGGATAAACTCATGCATCGACTTTGCCTGGAAAAGATTGTTGGCCGACTCGATGATTTTCTCTAGACCGACGCGGTTGCTCTCGATCCGCATTAAGTCGTCGTAGGCTCTCAGAGCAGCGATAGTCGTTGTATAAAGCTTGCGGGAGGTCAGCTCAGTCTTTTCCTTGTAATCGTTGATGTCGTAATCGCGGATTACCTTTTCTTCCGGAGCCTGCCCGGGTTGCCCAGTGCGCAATATAATCCGAATGAAGCTGTTTTTCTGCTCCTCGCGAATATGCTTAACGAGCTGCAGGCCACTGTCGTCTTCTTCCATGACAACGTCTAAATAAGCCAGAGCGATGTCTGGATGTGCCTGCATCACCTCCATCGCCTCAGCTCTAGAGTAGGCACTGATGAATTCTAAAGGGCGACGATTAAATACAAAGCCATCCAGGACCATCTTCGTCAGTATATGGACTTCCTGCTCATCGTCGACGATTAAAACCTTCCAGCTTTTCTGCGGCAGACTTGCTGGCGTCTTTGCTTTAGGCTCACCGCCACCCACTTCCACATCCTCCGAGAAAAGCAGGTCGTGGCCGCGCTTAATGTTATCTGTCATCTGGTGCCTCCTTTCTCTGCTCTTCTCCCCTGCCGGGCAACTCCACCGGATAGCGAATCGAAAAAAGCGTCCCCTGCCCTAGCTGGGTGTGACAACTAATCTCGCCATCTAGCTGAATCGTAACTATATTATAAATGATATGTAGCCCAAGTCCAGTTCCACCTTGACCGCGCTTGGTCGTGAAGAAAGGGTCAAAAATATGACTAGCCACTTCGGGAGTCATCCCTACTCCGTCATCGCTGTATTCCACACAAATGTTTTTCCCGTCCAGATGGACACCGATTTTGATGCGCCCGGGATCCTGAGGCTGAAATCCGTGGAGGAGTGAGTTCATCAACAGATTGGTGACAATTTGAGCAAGTGCTCCCGGATAGCTGACAACCCGGCACTCAGCGGGACAATCGACGCAAATTTGCTGCGCGCTTTTTTTGATTTGGGGATGCAAACTGACCAACAGCTCGTTTAAATACTTACAGACATCAAACTCGCGGCGCTCTTCGCTGGATTGATCAATGGAAACCTGCTTAAAGCTGCCAATTAGGGTCGCGGCCCGCCGCAGATTGTCGTAAATCATCTTGACTGTCGCATCAATTTTCTCTTGATAAGCTTCAAAATCCTGGCGCTGCATCTTGCCCGATTGGTAGATATCCCGATAGCGCTGCTGCAATTCCTGAACGTATGTCGCCGCGGTAAAAGCGACCCCCACCGGAGTATTGATCTCGTGGGCAACTCCTGCGACGAGGCCTCCCAGGGCCGCCATTTTTTCCGACTGAATCAGCTGGTTTTGCGTCTTTTTTAGTGCATCGAGAGCATAAGAAAGCTCTTCATTCGTTGTTCGCAACTCCTTGTTGACTATTGTCAGTTCCCGAGTCCGCTCCTCGACAATCTGTTCCAGATAGTCGAGAGTCTCCTGAAGCGTGTGCTCGGCAATCTGCTGCTCGGTCACGTCGTGCCAGATAAAAAGCATACAGGGTTCAAGATTAATTTCCATATAGCGTGCCGAAAATAATCCCGTCAGGTTGACTCCGGCGGCATCTTGCCATACTATCTCCAGCTTATTGATATCCAAGCGGTCTTGCAGCTTACCCAGCAGAGCCTCTCCATCAGAGAGCTTCGGCCAGACTGCCAGACCTTTTACGGACTGACCAAGGACCTGTTCTGAAACCAACCCGGCCAATTGATAAAACGAATCACTTAAGTCCAGGACAACCCCGTCCCGCAAACGGATAATCCCGATGACTTCGGCCGAAGACTGAAATGCTTTCGCGAATTTTTCCTGTGACGCCGCCAGAGAGGCCATCGCTTCCTCTTGCTTTTGCATCACCAACCTTAACTCCCGAGTCATGTTATTAAATTTTTCGGCCAACTGACCAATCTCGTCACTGCTGCCGACGTGGATCTGTCCCTCCAGATTGCCCGCGGCGATATAGTCTGTTTCCTTACTTAGTATTTTTATCGGACGGGTAATAATTGTCGATGCCAAGGAAATCGCCGCAATCAAGAAGGAAATGAGAATCAAATTCTCGACTAATTTCCCAATAGCCCGCTCGATTAACTCCTGCCGCAGATAATAATCGGTAAAAGTCAGCTGGACGCGGCCAATTTCATCAAATTTATAGATTATCGGAGCATCGACGATTGTCAAATATTTCTTTTCATAGGCGATGCCG
The DNA here is from genome assembly GCA_964637885.1 of uncultured bacterium. GTDB lineage: Bacteria > Bacillota > CAZWXO01 > CAZWXO01 > CAZWXO01 > CAZWXO01. Next base: position 4,275 of record CAZWXO010000018.1, on the reverse strand, counting down.
CTCGCCTTTTGGTTGTACAGCTGTCGCCCGCGGTCGTCGGTCACAACCACCCCTGCTAAATCTCGATCACGAAAAAATCCCAAAGCGATGCTTTCTGTCCCGATAATGTTGTAATTCCACAAGGGCTCCGAAAAAGATCGGGCGGCTATATCCGCCATCAAGGCTTCCTTCGCCTCCATTTCCTCCCGAAGTTGTCGACTGCTGCTCAGGGCTGCAAAATATGAAAAAGCCATAAAAACACAAAGCGCCGCCAGCGCCATCGAAAAGGACAGCTTACGGGCTACGCTTTTGTAAATAAATCCAGTCAAAGGGAATCGCATCGCCCCAGCCCCCTTGCATCAGATATTTTCAGCCACCGGCAGCAGACGGACTTGGCGCGAGTCCGGATCCCACTCCAACGTCGCTTGCAGGACAGCCCGCACGGCTTTGGGGGGCAAATAAACTCGTCCACGATACACCCGTACCACTGCCTCAAGATCATATTTCGCACCAGAAAAATCTCCATACTCCGACCCGGCGCTAAAGACAGCATTGACCCCCGGACCACGCATGCGTAACTGTTTGCTACCGCTAAGCCAGGTGGATTCCAATGTGCCAAGACGAGCGACATCCTTAGCCGAGATATACAACACCTGATCGATTCCGACAAAGGCGGGGTACTCGAGAGTCGCTCGGCTTCCCTGCCAGTACAGCGCGATTTCCTGTCGCTGCTCCCCTCGGTTTCGACGCGCCAGAGCATGCTCCAGCAGCAAACGGGAATCCGGATATAGGTCTTCTGACGTGCTCTTAAGCACAACAGCGATAATCCCTGCCCCACCACTGACAGCACTACTAACCAGGCAATGTCCAGCCGCGCGGGTGAAGCCCGTTTTAACCCCTGTCACCAGTGGCCAGCGAATCGGAACTTCATCGCCGCCACATATCATCGTCCCCGTCGAAGTCAGGAATTTGTTGGTGCTTTGATAGATCCTAGTCGGTGAAAGATTCGTTGCCTCGATTCGATACTCAGTCCGAGCGACCAATCGTGCCAGGCGCGGATTACTCGCCATTTCCCGACCAATGATCGCAATATCCCAGGCACAAGAAAGATGATCTTGATTCGGTAGCCCGTGAGGATTGACGAAATGAGAATTGACACAACCAAGTTCCTTGGCCTTGCGGTTCATCATGCGTGCGAATTCCTCCTGGGAGCCACCGATGTGTTGCGCCAAAATCCAACCGGCATCGTTAGCCGAAGCGACCAACAAAGCCCCAGTCAGTTCGCCGACACTAAAGATTTCGCCAGGCCTGGCCTTCAGCCTCGACCCTTCCATCCCCGGCACCCATCCCACCGTAAGCATATCATTAAATGATGCGTTCTCGGCGACAACAATCGCTGTCAGCATCTTGGTTGTCGACGCTGGTGCCATTGCCCGAAAAGGCTCCTTATAATAGAGCACTTCCCCAGTTCCGGCATCCATCGCCAAAGCTGCTTCTCCCGTGATCTGCGGAGAGACAAAAGCCTTCCCGTCTCCAGCCCCGGCTGAATGTAGTGGATACCCCCAGAGATACCCACCGAAAAAACCACCGGTAATTGTCCCCACAAGCAACATCAGAAAAGCCAGCCTGCGCAAAAACCTCATTCTATTTCTGCCCCCTGCTTATAAACTGCTTGCTATTATAACAGAAAGATCGATCGCACTGGCAGAATCCACTCTCCTATTTTTCATTGCCGCTATCTAGCGGGGCAGGTGCGCCGAAATGTTCTCCAAATCTTTAGCCAGGCTTTGGGTGTAATCCCGCTTAAAATTTGCTACAGTGCGACTGTCGGCTTCGCTTTGATTTTTAACCTGCTCAATCATCCCTTCGACTTTATCGATAATATTATTAGAAGTGGCTTTGCGGAAATCGTCGTAGCTCAAATCCAACCCCACCACGCCAAGGACCTCACCACCCACATAAACCGGCATGGAATAGGTTATAATTTCAATGTTCAAATAAACATCAAAATAAATATCGCTCCATTTGCCAGCCCTAGCTCGCACCGGCTCGTAATACCAAGTCATGTACGGGTTCTCCGGATAGAAATCTTTAATTGGCATGACCGCTCCAGCCTTAAAATTGCCTGTGCCGGCTTCGTCGCACAAAATCAAGCCAAAAACCTCATCCTCGGGTTTTAAATAGGGGGTCAGTTCCGGCGGAATCTCAAAATAGGCCTGCACCACCAAAGGAGTTGCTGCAGCAACTTTGCGTACAACTGGCTCGATAACACTCGCCTTAAACTGGCGTGCCGCAGATTGGTCATTCAGCTGTCGCACCGAAGATATCCCTTTCGCCATTTCTTCAGCAATGAGGGCCGCCCCCTCTACCACATTTGTCGCATACTGACCTAAAGCCTCGTGAGGATTAGCCACCTTGTCATCTTTTTCCTGGACACTGGTCCGGACAGCTTCGGCATCACGTTTAACCCGCGCGATATCGATAGATATGTCCTTGATGATCGATACAATTTCTTTGGTCGCATTCGAAGTTTGCTCCGCTAATTTGCCTATTTCCCCGGCAACAACGGCAAAGCCTCGACCTGCCTCCCCGGCCCGCGCCGCTTCAATCGAAGCATTTAGAGCCAGCAAGTTGGTTTGTCGCGCAATGCTGTCGATGGTCGAGATGATATTTCCAATCGCACTGGATTTGCTCGCTAAGCTTTCGACCCCAATAGTGAGGGTCCCGACTGTCTCGGCGTTTTTCCCCATCTGGGATTTAAGAATGCTAATGCTGGCAACTGCCTGCGAAAAATATTTCCGCTGTTCTTCCAGTAACTTTTTCTCTTGCTGGATGTCAATAGCTTCCCCTCCGTCAGGGAGCGTCTCTGTCCCGTCAAGACACCGCCGGGCCGAATCTGTCAAGTCCGTCACCAAACTAACCAGCACGCTATATTCCTGTTGCAGCTGCGTCAGCTCCTCACGGCATTTTTGGTCAACCTGGTCGGGCGTCGCCGCCAGCTGGATTGCTGGCTCCTCAAGCTGCGCCACCTCACTCCTTCCGCTCGCTACAGACACTCCTTCGTTCCCGTCGCCCGCATTTCCGATGAAGGATGGTAGCGCCGCTAAAAAAGCTACAACTGCCAGCAAAACGTAAGGTAACCACCAGCTCCCGATGCCTGCCAGCCCGAGATAGGCACCACTGGCAACAATGAAGGCCACCACTGGCAATAAAATTTTCCACATTTCGAAATCCCCCCCTATAATTAATCTCTCCACCCTAAAGTATTTTTATATTTCTATCTTCGACACCAAGCAAAGAAAATCCTGCACAACTAGCATCAAGATTAAACCTTTAATGGAAATGATACTTGATGCGCCAATCAAGCACTCTCTGCGCAGCTAAGCGCGTCCATGCTACCGCCAGATATACCAAGCACCGCCCGGGGAAGGCGGTGCTTGGCAAACAATAAACCCTTAAATATGGGGATAGCGACGTAATTTTTCAGATTACCTCAAAAAAACAACTAAGCCATCACAAAGCCCATCACCAGGAAGAGAGCAATCGCAATCACCGTCGGCACCATGACCAGGGGAATAACCGACCGGGCGTAATCGATGTTTTTGATTTGTGATACCGCACTTGTCAGAGTGACCGCATCGCCGTAGAAGCAAGTATGGCTTCCAAAGGCAGCCGCCGAAATAACCGCACCGCTGACCAGGTAAACATCGACCCCAAGAGTGTTAGCTAGCGGAATGATAATCGGGAAAGCAATAGCAGCGACGCCCCAAAAACTACCTGTCGCAAAGGCGAGAAAGCCAACAATAATAAAGGCGACAGCCGGCAAGAGAGCCGCACTGATAATCGGCTCTGCCGTTTCAATGACAAATGGAGTCAAGCCCAGGCCTTCGTTGGCTTGCTGCAGAATAAAAGCTGCCACAATAATCCCTAAAACAAGAATCATATCCTTAAAACCATTTAGCGCTGCGTCACAGAAAGTATTAAAGGTGACGAGCTTTTGCGGGAAATACATCACAGCGCAAACAACGATAGCGATGATAACACCCATCAACAAATCTTCCGTATAGAAAGTCACGCCGCCTAGGATCAGCATTGGAACCAAGAAATTCCAAATATTTCCTTTGACACCTTCAGCCGCTGTTTCCGATTCCTCAATCTCCGGAAGCTGAGGTTTGCCCTCTTTATCCAATGGGAAAAGGATTCCGTCGTCGTCAGCCAACTGGAAAGCTTTTTTCATCGGCCCAAAAGCCGGGATGATGCGCAGGCAAAATAACGGCACCAGAATAACAGCGACCC
>CAZWXO010000017.1:15165-26297 GCA_964637885.1 uncultured bacterium | reverse complement strand
TGCAAGAAGGCTGTCTTTTAAAACAAGCTCGCGCTTTTATGGTGTTTTCGGCGCTTGGCAAGTATGGTGATATCATTAAATCGGTTCCACATGTCCAGGAACTGGAAAAAGAAGATTTCGACTTGGAAATTCTTATCGTATTATTAACGAGTGAAGCGATTGATCAGATCAGTAAGTCTGTACGGTCCATTGCAGAGATTGACGATGTCGTTATCAAAGAGATGGATGTAAGTGAACCTAAAGAATTCCTTGAGGCCGCTACTGCTGTGGATCAGGTTGATGTTGTCGAGCAGTTGCAGGAAAATAAGCATCCTGTCATCGAGCAAATGGCGGCGAAAAAAACTGATGCTTCAGGCAAAACAGGTCGGGCCTTGCAAACGGTAAGAGTGGATATTGAGCGTTTAGACAAACTGATGAACCTAGTTGGAGAATTAGTTATTTCAAAAACAAGGTTGGATCAGATTGGACGGAGCAGCAATATGGGAGACTTGCCGGAGACAACCGAGCAGATTGATCGCATATCCACCGATTTGCAAGCGCTGGTGATGCAAGTCCGCATGGTTCCTGTAGAGCAGGTTTTTAACCGCTTCCCGAGAATGGTTCGCGATTTGAGCAAGGACTTAGGAAAAGAAATCGATTTTGTCATCGAAGGACAAGAGACTGAGTTGGATCGGACAGTTATTGATGAGATTGGCGATCCCATCGTGCATCTGCTCCGCAATTCAATCGATCATGGTATGGAATCACCAGAAGACAGAGTTGCTTTCGGCAAGTCTCGAATGGGGAGCATTACCCTCAGCGCTCGGCACGAGGGCAACAATGTTGTTATCGAGGTGTTAGATAATGGGCGTGGCATCGATGTTGAAGTACTTAAGGCAAATGCACTGCAAAAAGGATTGATTGCTCAGGAAGATCTTGAAAAAATGACTGAGACGGAAGCATTAAATCTAATCCTTCTGCCAGGTTTTTCGACAGCTGTCAATGTGACGGATGTGTCTGGGCGCGGCGTTGGGATGGATGCTGTGCGAACAAAAATCGAATCATTAAGCGGAACTATCAAGATTGAAACGGAGAAAGGGAGCTTCACGCGAATATCAATTTGGTTACCCTTGACCCTGGCGATTATTCAGGCTTTACTTATCAAAGTATGCGGAGAAGTTTATGCAATCCCTCTGGCAAACATCGAGGAGACACTGGCAGTTGACGAAAAAGAGATCAAACATATCCAGCAAAATGAGGTCATTTTGCTGCGGGGCAATACTCTCAGCCTTGTCAGGCTTAAGGGATTACTCGAAGCTACTGGAAATAGCGAGATGGAAGATGATTTAATTAATATCGTTGTTGTGAGAAAAGGAGATAAGCGGGCGGGGTGCGTCGTGGACTCGCTGATTGGGCAACAGGAGATAGTTATTAAAGGTATGGGAAGACTGCTGACCGGTATTTCTGGTATTTCCGGGGCAACAATTCTCGGTAGTGGCGAAGTCGCTCTAATCCTTGATGTGGCTGACATAATCTAGATATGTGAGGTGAGACTATGGAAAATCAATTAATCATTTTTACTTTGGAGAGCGAAAACTACGGTTTTCCCATCGAAAACGTGCAAGAGATAATAAGGATTGCTGCTATTACTCGCGTCCCACATACACCTGCTTTTTTAAGGGGGGTAATCAACCTTCGGGGTAACGTTATTCCCGTAATTGATTTAAAGCTGCGGTTGGGTTTAGGCTTTTCCGAGTTTGGCGATGCATCCAGAATCATTGTGGTATCGCATGGTGGTTTGGTTGGTGGTTTTATCGTCGATTCGGTAAGCGAAGTTTTGACTATTGATAGTAGCAATATCGAAGAACCTCCAGCGGAAATATCCAAGGAGAAGAATCGTCATATCAGCGGAATAGCTAAGTTTGAGAATAGTCTGGCAGTTTTACTCGACAGTATTAGTTTGTTTTCATTTCAAAAATCGATGGTTGGATGAACAGGAGGAAATAACTTATGGCTTTTTTGGCACAAGACCTTTCCCCAATGCAGCTTGATGCATTAAAAGAGGTTGGCAATATGGGAGCTGGCAATGCTGCGACGGCATTCTCGACGATGCTCAATAAGCGCATCGACATGACTGTACCCCAAGTGGCATTATTGCCATTTGACCAGGTAGCCGATACCATGGGCGGCGCGGAGAGCCTCGTTGCTGGTGTTTATTTGGAGATCTCAGGGGGAGCGCCTTCTGACATTTTATTTGTTTTACCAAGTCAAAGCGCCTTAGTATTAGTTGAAATGTTGACAGGTGCAACCCATGAAGAAGGGGCGATGGAACTGTCTGACATGGACCAATCTGCCCTTAAGGAGATCGGAAACATTCTTACAGGATCGTATTTAAACGCCCTTGCAATGTTTACAGGGCTGGATATGGCGCCTAGCGTGCCCGCTTTAGCTTACGATATGGCGGGAGCAATAGTTGATCAAGTATTGATTCAGGTTGGGCAGGTCGACGATTATGCTATAATCATCGAGACAGAATTTTTCGAAGAGGCGCGCATTGTTAAAGGTCATTTTTTCTTGATCCCTAATCCAGGCTCCTTGGGCATTATTCTAGAACGATTGGGAGTGGGCAATCTATGAGCCAACTTATCAAAGTAGGAATGGCTGATTATAAATATTCAAAGGCTCCAGACAAACTCATTACCTACGGGTTGGGCTCTTGTGTCGGGATTGCCTTATACGATAAGAGCACAAAGATTGGTGGCATGGCACACATCATGTTGCCAAGTAGTTCGGCAATGAATCAACCAACAAATATTGCAAAATTCGCCGATACGGCGACTGACGCCCTTATCAGTGAGCTATACAAAGCTGGTGTAAAGAAAGGATCTTTGCTGGCGAAGATAGCCGGCGGAGCTCAAATGTTTTCCTTTGCTAGCGCTTCCGAGACGATGCGCATTGGAGAGAAGAATATCATAGCAGTTAAAAAAGCGCTTGATAAAAATGGCATTAAGCTGATTGGAGAAGACACTGGTGGAAATGCAGGGCGAACTGTCGAACTAGATTTGTCCACAGGTGAATTCGCAATCAGGACGATCCGCAAGGGTCAAAGCTCGATATAGTATGGCATGAAGAAGCAAGAGCGAGCCGGTCTGATTTACGTATATCGTTTCTCCTTTTTTACAGCTTTATTTGCATTTGTGCTAGGGCTAACGACTACATTGCAAAGTGGAATAGGTTTACAGTCTGGTGTTTTCCGGGTGCTTGTTTGTGTTATCGTTGGTTTTGCGATAGGATTAGTCATCGGCCATATTTTTTTAAACATCGCTCAGGATGTTTTGGAACGAGAGAATGAGGCCGCCAAAATTCGCAAAGCTGAGGCGGCAGCTGAGCTTCTTGAAGAAAAAATGGCAGAAGAAGCTGAAATAATTCCGGATGATGCTGAGTATAGCGAGGAATAAGTACTTAAGAGGTATAGCGCATGGAAGAGCTTTGGCAGGAGTATTTACAAACTAGAGGCAGTGCAACCCGCGAGGAGCTAATCCTTCACTATGCTCCCGTTGTCAGGCGCGTGGTTGGCCGGATGATGATGACGTTGCCGGCCACTTTGGATATGGATGATCTGCTTAGCTATGGATCGATTGGCTTAATTGACGCTGTCGAGAAGTTCGATCCAAATCGGGGAATTAAATTTGAGACTTATGCTGTTTCGCGAATTCGGGGCACAATTTATGATGAATTGCGAGCCCTGGATTGGATCCCTCGCTCGATAAGGCAAAAAGCCAAAGAACTTGAGCGGGCTTATTCGGAGCTAGAGCATTCACTAGGGCGTTCTGTTTCCGATGAGGAAATTGCTGAACATATGGGAAAAAGTCCGGCCGAAATAGCCTCATTATTAGATGATGTTAATCGAACTAGTTTGATTTCTTTGGATGATTTTGTGATGAAAGATGGTGAAAGCACTAGCATTGTCGATCGCATCGAGGACAAGAATCAGCCAGCAGCTTTAGATTCCTTGCTTGAAGGAGAGATGGTGCGGAAGCTTTCCGATGCTATTGAAATGCTCCCTGAGCGGGAAAAAACGTTGATTTCATTATACTATTACGAGAAGCTTACGTTAAAGGAGATTGGCAAGATCCTGGCTATCACTGAATCTCGGGTATGTCAAATACATACCCGCGCGGTGATGCGCTTGCGCGACAACTTAAAAGGTTATCATACTCCTGGGGAATAAACGTAGAGGAGATTACTGAATGGAACAAATGTTTCAAAAGCAATACGCCTTGGAATTACGTGCAGAAGGACTTTTTTTTGTCCGCTTCCCGAGCCAGGAGGACAGTCTGCCTTTAGGAGTAGACGAAATATTGCGTGAAGCTAGGCTGCTAGGTATTGCCTCTGAGCGTGAGGCCGACCTCGTAAAAGTTTTTCGCGACGCTTTCGGGGTCGAGGTCTTAGTTTGCCCCAAAGATGAAATTGAAACTGTGGATAGCGCGATTGAGATTGCGGTTCCAAAGGATGCGATGCAAGCGACGATGAAAGTCTCACCTCCCCGGGGTTACGGCCAGCCTTCGAGCGCTTCCTTGGTAGATCAGGCGATTAAGGACAAAGGAGTTGTCTTTGGGCTGATTACCGAAGAGATTGAGGCGCTAGTGGAGAAGGGCTATAGTCTGGAGCCTGTCATCATTGCTAAAGGGGCTCCGGCGGTAAACGGTATCGACGGGAAGGTAGAACATTTATTTGCTACAGGAGGAAAAGGGCAACCCAAGGCATTGGAAGATGGATCAGTTGATTTTCATTCACTGAATCTTATTGTAACTGTCGAGAAAGGAACAACCCTAGCTGAGGTGGTAGATCCTGTCCCCGGTATACCCGGGACAAATGTTCTTGGTGGTGAGCTCAAACCTAAAGAGGGCAAGCCTGCTACTGTACCGGTAGGTAAAAATGTTAGTTTTTCCGCGGAAACCAAACTTTTAACTGCTGAAATCACGGGCGAGGTTGTCTTAGAAAAAACACGCATCAGCGTCTTGGCTACGCATACAGAGCTGGGCGATGTCGGCCCGGAGACGGGTGATATTGATTTTGCTGGCAGTGTGGTTGTGCGCGGGAGTGTGTTAAGCGGATATTCTGTGCGGGCATCGGGGACGGTAGATATTCATGGCCAAGTTGTTGGCGGGATTATTGAGGCGGGGGGGGACGTCATTGCTCGCATCGGGATTCAGGGCCAAGGCCATGGATACGTCAAATGCGGCGGTGATGTCCTGGCAAAATTTATTGAAAATGCAAAAATCATGGCGGCTGGAAATGTGGATGGTGGCGAGGCTATCATTCAAAGTAGCGTTGATTCAGGCGGGGTAGTTCAGGTGCTCAATCGGAAGGGCGTTGTAGTCGGTGGCTTGATTCGAGCTGCTCGGCTGGTGAGCGCCAATATTTTTGGTGCCGAAATTGGAACATTAACAGAAATCGAGATTGGGGTAAACCCTTTATTTAGAGAAGAATTTAAGGACATCATGGGTTCTCTCCCTGACAAGGAAAAAGATTTGGAAAAAGTTAAAAAGGCCGTGGCAATGCTAAAACAAATGGAAAAAACTGCCAATGGAGTTCTGCCCGAAGATCGGCGCACAATGCTGCTTAATTTGACAAAAACTCAATTTCAATTAAGCGGGGAGATTGCGGCTATGCAAAAACGTCGCGGAGAGTTGGAAGTCGAGTTAGAAAATGCGAAACAGGGCAAGCTCATGGTCCGCGATTACATTTTTCCAGGAACGCGCCTATTAATAGGTAAAGCGCGAATGCATATCCAAGATACAATTCAGCACGCGACCTTGGCCCTGGATAATTGGGAGATTCGAATCGGGCCGTATTGATTTAGCCGGGGGTGAGGAAAAATGCCGCTAAATCCCATCGATGTTCAGATGATGGTACCACGTGCCGCTGAGGCTAGTAGAGTTCAGCATGTGCGTGACGTTGTGCCGCAAAATGACCAACAGACTTTGGCGGGTCAAGAAAAAACGCGCCACAAGGACATGCAAAAGCAAGTGCTTAAATCACAAGAATCTGTCAAGGCGGCTAACGAAGAGGATAACGAGAAAAAGAAAAAGAAGCAGCAATATCGTGGGTCGAGTTCCGACGGGCACAGCGGTGATTCCGTGGAAGAAGCTAGTGAACACCCGTCGGAGGATCCAAATCGAGGGCATTTGATAGATTATTCAATTTAGCGAGGGACAGGATGGAAATTTTTTGGTGGTTTGGGGCGATGCTCGTTGCTTTTTTGATCGGGATGCTCTGTGAAAAATATCGGCAACACAAAGTTGTTGCTTTTGAGGATGCTACGCTAAAAAAAGTTAAAAGGCAAATGCAAATGCTTGTCGAAGAGCTGGAGCTTACTGGAAGCGGGATAATCGTCGAACTTGAACAAAGTCAAAACGAGCTGAAGGCGTTAATTAAAGAGGCAGAGCGGAAAATATCCGTCATGCGTCTGGGGCAGGCGGCTGGAGCTTCGGTCGATGAAGTGGAATCCCGGCAGGATAAAATACAAAGGATGTTTAAAGAGGGCGACGATGCCGCTGCTATTGCTAGAAAAACTGGCTCAAACCAAGGGGAGGTACAATTAATCCTCGGGCTGTTGAATAAGCAGATGAACAAATAAAACTTCGCGGCATTAACCCTTGTTAGTGTCTTTTTTTTTTGGTAAAATGTAATGCGGTGTCAAATACACACATCCTGAGATGCAGTTTTGGGTGCTGAAAAGTCAAAGTTGCAGATGAACAGGATGGAGGAAAAACAAGAGGAGGAAAAAACATGGCAGTAATTTCAATGAAACAGTTGCTCGAGGCCGGTGTTCACTTTGGGCATCAGACACGCAGATGGAACCCGAAAATGGCTCCGTTCATTTTCACGGAGCGGAATGGAATTTACATCATCGATTTGCAGAAGACTGTCCGTAAAGTTGACGAGGCTTACGATGCGGTTCGACAAGTGGCGACAGAGGGTGGCAATGTAATGTTTGTCGGCACTAAAAAACAGGCCCAGGAAGCCGTCAAAGAGGAAGCGGATCGTTGTGGAATGTTCTTTGTTAATACGAGATGGCTTGGGGGCACTTTGACAAACTTTAAGACGATTCAAGTGCGGATTCAAAGATTTCATCAACTTGAAAAAATGGAGGCTGATGGGCGTTTTGATTTATTGCCCAAAAAAGAGGTCATCCAGCTCAACAAAGAAAAAGATCGCCTAGAGAGGTTTCTTGGTGGGATTAAACATATGAAAAAATTGCCTGACTTGATGTTCGTAATCGATCCTCGCAAGGAGCGCATTGCTGTTGCCGAGGCGCGCAAGTTGAATATACCGATTGTGGCGATTGTCGATACTAATTGTGACCCAGATGAAATAGATCACATTATTCCTGGTAACGACGATGCGATTCGCGCAGTGCGCTTATTGACAGCAAAAATGGCCGACGCTGTCATCGAAGGACGCGAGGGTGAGCAGGGTATGGAAGAAGCAGAGAAAGAACTAGCCGCAGAAGTAGATTAATTAATTGAATATAGAAACAGGAGGTTGCTGCTAAATGATCAGTGCAAGTCAAGTTAAAGAGTTGCGAGATGCAACTGGCGCCGGGATGATGGATTGCAAAAAAGCTTTAACCGAAGCTGAAGGCAATATCGAAGAAGCGACAGTTATCCTTCGTAAAAAAGGGCTCTCGGCCGCTGCAAAAAAGGCAGGGCGTGTCGCTTCCGAAGGTTTGGTAGAATCTTACATCCATTTTAATGGACGCATCGGAGTAATAGCTGAGGTCAATTGCGAGACAGATTTTGTTGCTAAGACTGATGATTTTAAAAAATTTGCCAAAGATGTCTGCAAGCATATTGCAGCGACGAACCCGCGTTGGATAACCCCCGAAGAGGTGCCTGGTGAGGATATCGAGCGGGAAAAGGATATTTTACGGGATCAGGCGAAAAACGAAGGCAAGCCGGAGGCGGTTGTCGAAAAAATCGTCGAGGGACGAGTTAATAAGTTTTACGCCGAACATTGTCTTTTGGAGCAGAGTTTCATTATGGAAGATGATAAATCAGTTCGCCAGGTAATGATGGAATTAATAGCTCGGCTGGGTGAAAATATTGCCATACGCCGATTTGCAAGGTATCAGCTTGGAGAAGGCATCGAAAAAAAGACTGAGAACTTTGCTGAGGAAGTTATGAAACAGGTCAATAGTTAAGATTTTTCATTAGGAAGGAGAACATTAAATGTTCTCCTTCTTTTTAGAGCAAAGGAGTTTGATGGTTGATGCATTATAGCAAGGTGTTGCTGAAGTTAAGCGGAGAAGCTCTTGCAGGAGAAAAGGGCTTTGGGATTGACCCTGTGACTGTCAGTTCGATAGCAGTGCAAATTAAGGAGATTGTCGATCTAGGGGTGATGGTTTCCTTGGTCGTCGGTGGGGGGAATATTTGGCGCGGCGCGGTTGGCAGCAATAAAGGGATGGACCGAACTACTGCGGACTATATGGGAATGCTTGCCACAGTTATAAATTCGCTGGCCTTGCAAGATGCCCTTGAAAAGATAGGTGTTTTAACACGCGTTCAAACTGCTATCGAGATGCGCGAAATAGCTGAACCATATATTCGAAGAAGGGCCATTCATCATTTGGAAGAAGGGCGGGTCGTAATTTTTGCTGCCGGAACCGGTAACCCATTTTTTTCCACTGATACTACGGCTGCACTGCGGGCAGCAGAGATGGAAGCCGAAGTGATATTAATGGCCAAAAAAGTTGATGGCGTCTATGATGCTGATCCGAAAACCAACCCTGATGCTGTCAAATTCGATGATTTAAGTTACCTCGAAGTAATTCAAAGGGGTTTGCAGGTGATGGATTCTACAGCGGCGTCTCTGTGTATGGACAATAATATTCCTTTAATTGTTTTTAATCTGACTGTTGCTGGAAACATTAAAAAGGTTATAATGGGAGAGAAAATTGGTACAATTGTCAGGGGGAATGTAAAGTGACGAAAGAAATAATTAGTGATGCTGAAGGGCGCATGCAAAAAAGTATTGAAATTTTACGTAAGGATTTGTCGACACTACGAGCGGGAAGGGCAACTCCGTCTTTGTTAGACAAGGTCATGGTGGATTACTATGGAGCTCCGACTCCGATCGCTCAGTTAGCCAGTATCTCAATACCTGAGGCGAGGATGATAGTCCTCCAACCTTACGATAAAGGCGTCATTGCTGCAGTTGAAAAGGCAATCCAAAAATCTGACCTAGGCATTAATCCTACTAACGATGGTAATGTCGTCCGGATAGCGATTCCGCAGCTAACTGAGGAGCGCCGTAAGGAGCTGGTAAAGACAGTTAAGAAAAAAGGCGAAGAAGAGAAGGTTGCCATCCGTAATATCCGTCGGGATGCTATTGAACATATCAAGGCACGTGAGAAGAGCAAGGAAATCACGGAGGATGAACAACGGAAGGCCAGCGATATCGTTCAAAAAGCGACTGACAAAGCAGTAGCGGAAATCGATGCTATTATAACGGCAAAAGAAAAAGAGGTCATGGAAGTCTAATTGGCGGACATCGAGAGGAATTATTCTATTGAGACATTGGGTTCGTTCCTTCGAAGCGCTGCACAGGATACCTCCCGGCACATTGTCATTCGCTTGCTACGCCCTCCACGCGGAGGGAGTCCTTTAGGGCGGCTTTTGGTCGTTAACGTGTGTGAGAGGGAGACGGAAACGGTTGTGACGGTAAGCTTTGAAGAGTACTTATCTTGAATTTAATGCTGATTGACTTGTCGACTTTTCAAGCGAGAATTTTCGGGTGCAAAACCAAGGCTGTTTTGCTCGATTCATCGTCGGGCGCTTTTGGTGTTTGCGCCCTTTGTTAAATGTGATATTACTTTGATCGGAGTAACTATTGGATAAAGAAATTATGCCAAAGCACGTTGCAATAATAATGGACGGAAATGGTCGTTGGGCGAAAAAGCGTGGAATGCCACGGACTTTGGGTCATCGTGCCGGGATGGACGCCTTGCGAAGGGCTGTGCGCGCTAGCGCCGAATTTGGTATTGGGTGGCTGACTGTGTACGCCTTTTCCACCGAAAATTGGCGGCGTCCACCCGAGGAGACTGGTTTTTTGTTTTCTCTTTTGGAGGAGTATCTCTATCGCGAGATTGAAGAGCTAAAGCGAGAAAAAGTAAGAATCCGTTTTATCGGAAGCGATGTCGGGTTACCGCAAAAACTAGTCACTCTGATGCATGACGTGGAAAAATCGACCTCTTTAAACGATGGCTTGACCTTGAATATTGCCTTTAATTATGGGGGAAGAGATGAAATTGTCGCAGCATGCCAAAAGATTGCGGGGAAATGTTTAGCGGGCGACCTAAAAATAGGCGATATTGATGAGGTTTGTTTTTCGCAACACTGTTATGCTCCAGATATTCCTGACCCTGAGTTGGTTATCCGTACAAGCGGCGAGGTTCGAATCAGCAATTTTCTGCTTTGGCAAGTTGCGTATGCCGAATTTGTTGTCCTAGATGTTCTTTGGCCAGACTTTGCTAAAGAGCATCTGCAGCAGAGTATTGACATTTATCGAAAACGCTCACGACGTTTTGGAGGTATTTAATTATTTTGCGCCAAAAAATGGAGGTGTGGCTGTGCGACGCTTTTTGACCGGGGTGGTTGGTGTTCCGATAATATTAGCATGCCTGTACTTTGGTGGCTTTTTTTTGGTTGCCTTAGTCGCAGTTTGTTCAGCGATGATGATAGCTGAATTGCGTCGGATGTTTGACTTGAGAATACTGAATCTCAATTTTTACTTCGCTCTATTTGTGGCAGCTTTTTTGATAGTCGGCAGATTTTTGTTTACACCAACGCAGCAGCTTTATGTTCTAGTCATTGTAATATTGGTCTTGTTGATAGTAGGGGTTTTTTGTCGCAAGGATACACGAATTGTTGACCTCGCCGTCGATTACATTTCTGTTTTTTATATTGCTCTTATGTTTTCCTTTTTAATCGATATCAGGTTAGCCGAGGATGGGCTTGCAGCTGTAGTGATTTTGTTTTTAATTGTCTGGATCTATGACACGGGTGCTTATTTTTTTGGGATCAGGTTTGGCAAGCACAAGATGTTTCCGGTATTAAGCCCGAAAAAATCGTGGGAAGGCTTTGGTT
>CAZWXO010000017.1:0-15155 GCA_964637885.1 uncultured bacterium | reverse complement strand
CAACTGTTTTAGTTGTGGTGTTGCTAGTCAATCTTCTTATGGGGTATTTCAGGCCCTGGCAAGAGATGGTGCTGTTGATTCTAATTACTGCAATAACGGCTCAAGTTGGTGATTTAATCGAATCTTTCTTAAAAAGACAAGCAGGAGTTAAGGATTCAGGAAATTTTCTGCCGGGCCATGGCGGTTTTTTGGATCGGTTTGATAGTTTTTTATGCGCCGCTCCAATCTATTTTTTAACTTTGCAGTTTTTATTGTGGGTGATGTAATTGGGCAGTAATTGTAAGCGAATCGCTGTATATGGTTCAACAGGTTCTGTTGGCCGCCAGACACTCGATATTGCCCGGTGTTTTCCTGGATCTCTTCGGGTGGTTGTCTTGACAGGCTATGACGAGGTTGAGGCTATATATGAGCAGGCCATCGCATTTAAACCTGAGGCAGTTGTATTGGTTGACGAGACGGCCGGATTAGCCCTGCAAGAAAAATTATCTGGAGAAAGGATAGCAGTGTTGTACGGCAAGGGTGCTTTGTCGCAAGGGTTAAGGGATTATCAGTTTGACTTGTTACTAAATGCCATTGTCGGCGCTGCGGGAATGATGTCGACTTATCAAGCCGTGGCGTTGGGCCGCGACGTTGCCTTGGCCAACAAGGAGAGCCTGGTTGTCGGTGGTTCTTTGATTATGCCACTGGCTAAAGCAAATTGTTGTACTATTCTTCCGGTAGACAGCGAACATTCGGCGATTTTTCAGTGTATGCAGCGTACCGGAGCGGTGGACCGCATTTTATTGACAGCCTCAGGGGGGCCTTTTCGGCAAAAAAGCCGGGCAGAAATTGCCCAGATAAAGGCAGCAGACGCTCTTCACCACCCGAACTGGAAGATGGGTCCCAAAATAACCATCGATTCGGCGTCTTTTATGAATAAAGGGCTTGAAGTCATTGAGGCTCACTGGCTTTTTGAAATGGCGTACGATAGGATTTCCGCTGTTGTTCATCCCGAAAGCATTGTTCATTCGATGGTTGAATATGTCGACGGCTCGGTTATTGCACAAATGTCTTTGCCGGACATGCGTCTGCCGATAGCTTATGCCTTGTTTTATCCTGAGGCGAAGGAGTTGCGGTTACCTCGCTTAAACTTATGCGAAATCGGCGCCTTGCATTTCAGTGCGATTGATGAACTCAAATTCCCTTGTTTTTCTTTAGCACTAATGGCAGGAAAGCAGGGCGGTAGTCTGCCGGCAGTGCTTAACGGGGCCAACGAGATAGCTGTTGAGGCTTTTTTGCGTGATCGGATTAATTTTTACGACATTCCTAGGGTAGTGGAAAAGACGATGGACGCAAGTAGTTTTTCGTTGCCAGGTTGTATTGACGATTTTTTGGAGATAGATGGATGGGCCCGACAAAAAGCGGATACCTTAATTGCAACATTATAGCGGAGGTTTAGGATGACAATTATTTGGGCAGTTTTAATTATCGGTTTTCTTATTTTTACTCATGAGTTAGGTCACTATTATGCAGCGAGGTGGACTGGAGTTATTGTTCAAGAATTTGCTATTGGATTTGGCCATAAAATCTTCGCGCGTAAAAAAGGAGACACACTATATTCATTGCGCATTTTTCCTATCGGCGGTTTTGTAAAATTGGCGGGGATGGATCCTAATGACGATTATTATCGTAGTGAAAGTGGCTTCGCCGCACAATCTTTGCCTAAGCGTTGTTTCATAATGCTAGCAGGATCTCTGGTGCATTTAATTTTAACCATTTTTCTTTTTTTTATCATCGCTTTTGTGGTCGGCCTTCCGGTTGATTACGTCGATAAAGGGGAAATCGGCGAGGTTTTGGCTAATGGCCCAGCGGCTAAGGCTGGCATTGTGCCAGGGGATATTATCACGTCTGTTAATGGTGTTAGCACGGATTCTTGGCAAGCCGTGGCGCAGGAGATTCACCAGTATCCAAATCAGGAAGTTACTTTTATCATTCAGCGCGGCACATCTACGCAAACACTAAAAATTATAACGGATGTTAACACGGAGAATCATGGGATAATTGGCATTTCGCCTGCCTTAAAACTTGAAAGGATGTCGTTTTTTGCAGCGATAAAATTTGCCCCACTCCAAACCTGGGATTTATTTAAGGCGATGATGAATGGTCTGTGGACTTTAGTCAGTGGCCGCGCGGGTGGAGATGGTTTGGTCGGTCCGGTGGGCTTGGCTCAAATGATTGGCGGGGCGGTCCGTTCGGGTGCCTTTTATATAATGCAACTGACTGCTGTCCTTAGTTTAAATTTTGCGATCATCAATTTGCTCCCCTTGCCGGCCTTGGATGGAGGCCGGATTATGATGCTTGGGGTTGAGGCAATCCGTCGCAAGCCTTTGGACCCGGAAAAAGAAGGGATGTTTCATTTTGTAGGCTTCGTTTTATTGATTGGGCTCACAGTTTACGTTACTTTTAAAGATATTTTGCGGTTCGGAGGGTGAGGAAGCTGTGTCTGATGAGATATTAGTTTCTCGAAGAAAAAGTCGTGCTATTGCAGTTGGAGATTCTTGGATTGGCGGCGCATGGCCGATTCTTGTTCAGTCGATGTGTAACGCCTCTGCCAGCGATGCAGAAAGTGTTTTGCAGCAGATTAATGCTCTTGCGGACTGTGGTTGCGAACTCGTCCGGGTATCGGTGCCGGACGAAGAAGCTTTGGCGGCGCTGCCCGTCATCGTCGCCGGATCACCGCTGCCAGTCATTGCAGACATTCATTTCAACGCCGATATCGCGCTGGGCGCCATCGAAGCGGGAGTTGCGAAAATTAGAATTAACCCTGGCAATATAGCGTCGCAAACTAAAATAGCGATGTTAGCCGAGCGCGCTAAAGCAAACGGTGTTCCTATACGAGTGGGGGCAAATGCCGGATCTTTGCCTAAAAAGATATTGGATAAGTATAAAGGCCCGTCTGGCGAGGCTATGGCAGAAGCTTGCCTGGAGCAAGTGGCCCTATTAGAAAAGAATGGCTTTGAGGACATTGTGCTTTCTGTCAAGGCATCAGATATTGGAAGAACCCTCGTCGCTAATCGACATATTGCGGAACGGGTGGATTATCCAATTCATCTTGGGGTGACCGAGGCCGGGACGCTGCATTCGGGAATGATAAAATCGGCTATCGGAATCGGAGAATTGTTGCTGGCGGGGATTGGGGACACGCTTAGGGTATCATTGTCCGCTGATCCTGTTTATGAGGTTTATGCTGCCTGGGAAATCTTGCAGCATCTTAATCTGCGTCGCCGCGGATTGCGAATAGTTTCCTGTCCCGGATGTGCTCGTGCTGCAATTGAGGTTTATCGGATTGCGGCCGAGGTGGAAAACCATTATCAAAATGTCCGGGGGCTGGCTGGAGTATCTGTTGCGATTATGGGTTGTGCTGTTAATGGGCCGGGTGAAGCTAAAGAAGCGGATATAGGAATTGCCGGGTTAGCAAAGGGCGCGGTATATTTTGCTAAAGGTGAGGTCCAAGGAAAGATAGAGAATGAGAAGATTTCGGATTTTTTGTTTCGCGAAATCGACAAGCTGATTACAAAAGAAGAGGGGAATGATTGATTTGAAATGGAGTAATTTATTGATTCCTTCGCTGCGCGAGGTTCCGGCCGAGGCTGAAATTGTCAGTCATCAATTGATGATTAGGGCTGGAATGTTGCGTAAATTGGCAGCGGGAGTCTATTCTTTTTTGCCGCTTGGGTGGCGTACAATTAAAAAAATTGAGCAGATTGTCCGCGAAGAAATGGATGACCAAGGGGCGCAGGAGCTTAGCATGCCTGCTTTGCAGCCTGCCGAATTATGGCAGGAAAGTGGCAGATGGGAGCATTATGGCCCGGAATTGATGCGACTATGCGACCGTCATGATCGCAGTTTTTGCCTCGGTCCGACGCATGAAGAAGTTATTACAGATTTGGTGCGCCGGGATGTAAAATCCTATCGCAATCTTCCCCTGAATCTTTATCAAATACAAACTAAATTCAGGGATGAAATCCGGCCTCGCTTTGGAGTGATGCGAGGCCGGGAGTTTATCATGAAAGATGCCTATAGCTTTGATCGCGATTACGATGGTCTGGAAAAAAGTTATGAAAAAATGAGGCAGGCTTATTGCAGGATTTTTTCGCGGTGTGGCCTTAAATACGTCGCTGTTGAAGCTGATTCCGGCGCAATCGGTGGCAGCGCTTCTCATGAGTTTATGGTTTTAGCTGACTCAGGGGAGGATGGAGTGGCGTTTTGTGAAAGCTGTCAGTATGCCGCTAATGTAGAAAAGGCCACCTGCTACATCCCGGAAGCAAGTTTGGGGGAGAAAACATCCTTAACGATTGAAGAAGTGCACACCCCTGATCAGAAAACAATTGATGAGATTGCAGAATTTTTACATGTCTCTCCAGTAAATCTTATCAAGACTGTCTTGCTTGTGACGGAAAAAGAATATGTTGCCGTATTGGTGCGGGGTGATCGCGAGGTCAATCTGGTGCAAGTAAAGAATCTACTCGATGCACAGACGATTTCAGTCGCTGGGAGCGAAGTGGTGACTGATTTGCCGGGCTTCATTCCCGGTTTTATCGGACCAGTTAATTTGTCAGGTGCTAAAATTCTATGTGATATCGAAGTTGCTTCGATGCAGGATGCTGTTTGTGGAGCGAACAAGAAGGATTATCATTTGCTTCACGTACAGCCCGGGGTCAGTTTTGTACCAGATCAAATAGCAATGCTCAGATCGGTTGAAAGTGGCGACAAATGCCCGCGCTGCCAAAGCGAACTTAAGATTCTCCGGGGGATAGAGGTCGGACATATTTTCAAACTAGGCACCAAATACAGTGAATCGATGCAGGCAGTTTTCCTCGATGAAGAGATGCAGCAGCACCCCTTTGTGATGGGATGCTATGGCATCGGCATCAGTCGCACGATGGCTGCCGCCATTGAGCAGAATTTTGATGATAACGGGATAATTTGGCCCATGGCTATTGCGCCATTCCAGGTCGATGTCATTCCGGTGAAAGCCTCGGATCCGGAATTAATGGGAGCTGCCGAGAATATTTATGCCCAATTGTTGGAAAGAAAGCTTGAAGTTGTCCTTGATGACCGAGATGAGAGGGCGGGAGTCAAATTTATGGATGCAGATCTCGTTGGCATCCCATTGAAAATTATTATAGGACCCAAAAATCTTTCTAGGGGATTGGTGGAGATAAAGAATCGCATCGACGGTACTCAGGTTGAGGTGCCTATAGAAGATGCTGCGGACACTGTGGCACAGATTGTCAAGGATTTGCTCTGATTAATCGTAAGGAGAAAATGCTGTGACTAAAGATAAAAGTGTGCTTTTACTCTCGGAGGCCATTGGGGCAGGGCATAGGAAAGCCGCCGAAGCGATAATAAAAAGTCTTCAAAATCAGGATTGCCAGATAAAAACATTGCGCGTCGATGCATTTCGATACGTTAATCGTCTCTTAAACAAAATTATGGTTGGGACTTATCTGGAGGTCTTGAAATTCACACCGCAGGTGTACGGTTTTCTGTATGCCCGCGCTTTGGCAGCCGACGACAATTCAGTTGCTTTGGACTTCAAGAATATTGTTAATGCCGTAATTTCTACGCGTTTGAGAAAATTACTAAGTGATTTTCACCCGAGAGTAATCGTCTGTACGCACGCTTTCCCCTGTGGTGTTATTTCAGCGATGAAATCCCGCGGGAGGGTGCATGCTCCTATCATCGGTGTTATCACTGATTTTACGATTCATCCATTCTGGGTTTACGACAACGTCGATTTATACGTGGTCGCAACGGAAAAATTAAAGACGGATTTGATTTTAAAGGGCATTGAGCCTCGCAAGATTGCTTCAATAGGCATCCCGATTGATGAGGATTTTGCCGTGCCATTTGACAAGGCGGCGCTTAGGAAAAATCTAGGGCTGCCCTGCGATAAAAAAATTGTTTTAGTAATGGGTGGCGGTTTGGGGCTAGGCGGCTTCGATGAAATCATCGATGCGTTTAAAGAGGTTGATAGCGGCTTGTATCCAGTGTATGTTGCAGGGCACAACAGCAACTTGTTGGAGCGACTTGAACGGGCAAAACGTATTCACGGAGCGCAAATGACGGTATACGGCTATACCAACCGCATTGCGGAATTAATGAAGGCGAGCGATTTGTTAATCACTAAACCTGGCGGCATGACTAGCGCTGAGGCTTTAGCCGTCGGTCTTCCGATGATAATATATCAGCCAATCCCAGGCCAGGAGGTCAAGAATTCTGAGTTGCTCGAAAATATTGAAGCAGCAATTCAAGTTGATGACAGAAAGGTACTGCTGCGAATTTTAAACTATCTCGGCCGAGATCCGGTTAAGCTTAAATTAATGGGACTAGCGGCTTCTAGCAAAGGTAAACCAAATGCATCTATCGAGCTTGCCAGACATATTGCAAGCTTGCTTAATAATCATGATTGAGTGCTAGAGATTAGGACCTTGCTTGGCAGGCCTTTGTGTGATACCATTACTGTGTGTGTTGCTAAGTAGTTTGTGTTTTTAGGGGTGGGTGCTGGCCCACTCCTTCATTTTTTTATACTTAAAGAAAGCAGGTTGTCTTAAGTATGGGCGATGACTTAAATAATTTGGTATTGATTCAAGATATTGCGGAGCCAATATGTAATAAATATGGAGTGGAGCTATACGATGTCGAGCTTAACTCTTACTCGGCCAGGACAATTTTACGAATTTTTATTGATTGCGAGGCCGGCATCAATGTTGATGACTGCGCTAACGTAAGTCGCTCACTCAGTGAAATCTTTGATGTCAATGATTTGTTTGATGGGCATTATGTTTTAGAAGTATCTTCTCCCGGCACAGATCGCAAATTGATTAAACCGCTAGATTTTCGCAGATTCATAGGATTTGATGTTAAAATAAAACTCTCAACACCGATAGATAAATACACGAAGTTGCAAGGCAAGCTGGCTGAGATAAGTGACGATGAAGCTTTGATAGTTTTGGAAGTTAAGGGCAAAAGGATGACAGTATCCAGGGAAATAATATCGGAATGCAGAGTTGCTCCGGATTTTAAGAATACTAACGGGAGGTCAACGCCGTGAACCAGGATTTTTTAAGTGCCTTGGCACAGCTAGAAAAAGAAAAAGGAATTTCGACGGAGATTCTAATCGAGACTGTTGAGGCTGCATTAGTGTCTGCGTACCGACGCAATTTCGGATCTGGGCAGAATCTTCGTATTGAAATATCGAGGCAGGATGGAACCGTTAAAGTGTTTGCCGGAAAGATTATTGTCGAAGAGGTTGAGGACAGTTCGAGCGAGATTTCTTTTGCCGAAGCGCAGCTTGTCAACGCTGAAAAAACTGTCGGTGAGTATATCGAAAACGAGATTACCCCCAGAGATTTTGGTCGGATTGCGGCTCAGACTGCAAAGCAGGTTGTTGTGCAGAGAATTCGCGAAGCTGAACGCAATATTATTTATGATGAATTTCTCGCCAAAGAAAGCGATATTATTGAAGGAGTGGTGCAGCGGACAGAAGGCCGCAATGTTTTTGTAGATCTTGGTCGAACTGAGACTGTCATAGCCGCCTCAGAGCAGATCCCCCACGAAAGATTAGAGCAAGGTAACCGAGTTAAGGTCTATATCGTTGAGGTTCGAAAGACAACTAAAGGGCCTCAGGTTGTCGTTTCGAGAACGCACCCTGGTCTATTGAAGAGGCTTTTTGAGTTAGAGGTGCCAGAGATATTTGATGGCGTTGTTGAAATAAAAAGCGTGGCGCGGGAGGCGGGTTATCGTTCGAAAGTGGCTGTGCATTCTGAGGATTATGATATTGACCCTGTGGGTGCATGTGTCGGGGCTCGTGGGATGCGGGTGCAGAATATCGTTAATGAGCTAAAAGGTGAGAAAATCGACATTATCCGATGGAGCGAGGAGCCAGAAATGTTTATCGCATCGTCGTTGAGCCCAGCCCGAGTTTTACAAGTTTATGTTGAGCCGGAGTATCGCATCGCGCAAGTTGTAGTACCTGACAATCAGTTGTCCCTAGCGATTGGCAAAGAAGGGCAAAACGTTCGCTTGGCTGCTAAATTGACAGGCTGGAAAATTGACATTAAGAGTGAGTCCCAGCTTGCTGAATTCGAAGAAGACATCGATGACGATGACGATGACATTGACGTCGCGCCAGAAGAACTGGCAGGCGAAGAAGATGTAACGGCCGAGGAAGTAGTTGGAGAGGAATCGAAATAGTTTAATTTTCCAGGGTATTTCTATGGAGTGTGAAAAATGAAGACTAAGAAAACGCCCCTGCGTATGTGTGTGGTCTGCCGGGTAGCTCAAGATAAAAGAGAATTGTTGCGGTTGGTTCGTTTACCGAATGGCGAGGTTGTTTATGATTCTACTGGAAAAGTATCGGGGCGGGGAGCGTATCTTTGTAAAAGTACGGCATGTATCGAAAAGGCGCTGAAGGGTAAACAGCTGGCGCGGGCTTTGGATTGTGAAATAGGGACAAAAGATTTATTGGCGTTAAAAGAGGCTTTATATGATATCATTGGAGAAGGAAAAAAAACTTAAGGCTTTGCTGGGGCTGGCGCGACGTTGCCGGCAACTTGAGTCTGGGGTCCGTAACGTGGAAAAATGCATTAAGATGGGATTAATACAGGTCGTAATTATTGCGGAAGATGCTGCAGTTAATGCCCACGAAAAAATTGCATACGTCACGGATGGTCAAGAAATAAAGTGTTTTACAGTGTTAAACAAAGACAATTTAGGGCAGGCAACCGGGCAGACAGACAAAGCAGTTGTCGGGATTAGATGGGGTAAATTAGCTGAGGCTGTTATCGATGTGCTATGCTAACTAGATTAGATTTACATGGAATATTGTGGAGGGATGCGGATGTCGTCAAAAGTCAGGGTATACGAATTGGCCAAGGAGTTAAATACCGAAAGTAAGAGGGTTATTGAGATTCTTATTACTTTGGGATATCAGGCCAAGAATCACATGAGCGTAGTGGAGGAAGAGCATGCTTTAAAAATTAAGTCTATGCTAGCTCCTGGCTCGAAAGAAAATACTGTTTCAGCAGAGGCTAAGAAACCGAAGCCAAAAAGCAAGGTTACGGAGAACCCACATTCTGCTGTTAATGCAGTTGCAAGCGAACGAGCCGGGCAAGAAGCAGGCAAAGGGCAGAGCGATTACCGCCACGAAACTAAAGGTAGTGATTATCGGCGTGATGGGTATGGAACGAACCATGACGCCAAGCGTTCTTCGTATATCCGTCCTGAAAAACAAACAGATCGGCCTATTAAGTCGGATAAGCCGCTCTTCCCAATCAAGCATCCGCATCCACCTAAAGTTGATACAAGTAAACTGATTGACAGGGCTGTCGAAATCGAGATTAGTGACATAACGCTTGAGACAACTGTAGAAGAAGATATTGCTTTAGTTGCGCCCTTAGTGGCCCCGGAGCAAGGTGAAGCTACCGCAATAGTTGAGCATTCGCCAAACGAAGTATTGATAGAGGATGAAACATTAACACCGAGCACACTTACGAAGACTTCTGATGTTGCTGAACCAACAGCTCTGGTCGAAGCAAAAAATGATGTAAAAACTGATGAAACTCCGGCAGATGAAACCCTAGCGGTGGAAGCTGCGCCCACAGTAGTGGTAGAAAAGCCAAAACCTGTGGCGGCCCCACGTCCTTACGTGCAGGATCGACCCAAACCAGGTCGTCTTCGGGCGTATCCGGGAGGTCCGTTATTAAATCAACCCCCTGGCGCTGCAGTGCGGCCGCCAGAACGCCGGGATGACCGCCCACCACAGCCGGGTGGACGGCCGATGCCTGCACAAAATCGTCCAGGGGCGCAAGGTGCTGCACAAAATCGACCTGGGCAACCGTTGCCGAAGTTGACGATTCCCAAGCCCGATGTGCCAGAGAAAAAAGAGGTTTCCCGTACCAAAAAAGGTGACGCGACAAAATTAAAAAAATCCAAAGAAATTGGTAAAAAGATCTTTGAGGATCGCAAGGGAAAGTTGAGCTTTGAAGAGAATTTTGATTTGTTGGCGAAGAAAACACCGTCTCGGGCGCGTAAGTCTAAAAAACCAGATGGCACCACTTTGATTGAGAATGCTGAATTAATCATTGGTGAAAAAAAGACTGTCATTCTCAATGGGCCTGTGCTTGTGAAGGATTTAGCGGCGATGCTTGGCGAAAATGCATCGGATGTAGTTAAGAAATTGATTTTGCTTGGCGAGATGGCTGCAATTAATCAAACTATTTCTGAGGAAATGGCAGGAATAGTTGTTGAAGATTATGGATATGAGGTTCGCTTCGGAGTTGAGGATGAACCTGAAGATGAAGTCGAAGTCAGTCCGGATTTTGAGTATGCCGAGGATGATGAGGAAGATCTTGTTGCAAGGCCTCCTATAGTTGTTGTCATGGGCCATGTCGATCATGGTAAAACTTCGCTTTTAGATGCAATCCGCGAGACCAACGTGACTTCGTCCGAAGCTGGAGGAATTACCCAGCATATTGGTGCGTATCAAGTAAAAGTTAAAAATAGGAAAATTACTTTTCTCGATACCCCAGGGCATGAGGCATTTACAGCGATGCGGGCGCGTGGCGCCAAGGTTACAGATATCGCTGTCTTGGTTGTTGCCGCGGATGACGGTGTCATGCCGCAAACAATTGAAGCGATCGATCACGCAAAAGCTGCAAATATTGCCATTATGGTTGCTGTCAACAAAATGGATAAGCCAGGGGCCAATCCGGATCGGGTCATGCAGCAGCTAGCGGATCACAATCTTTTGGCTGAATCATGGGGCGGACAGACTATTACCGTGCCGGTGTCTGCCAAACAACGCGATGGCATCGATGACTTACTCGACATGGTGTTGCTAGTTGCTGATGTTTTAGAGGTTAAAGCTAATCCTAAACGGAGGGCAATGGGAACAGTTATTGAGTCGAAGCTGGATAAGGCTAAAGGGCCAGTCGCAACAGTTCTTGTGCAGAATGGGACTTTGAAGGTCGGCGACCCTGTCGTTTTTGGTATGGTCAGTGGAAAAGTTAGGGCAATGAACAATGACAAGGGCGACCGTGTTAAAGAAGCGCGTCCATCCACACCTGTTGAAGTTATTGGTTTGGACGATGTTCCGCAGGCAGGCGATGTCATGTATGTCTGCGAGACAGAGAAAATTGCTAAAGACTTAGCAGAAAGCAGACGGACCGCATTTAAAACTAATGCCGAAGGGAAAAGCACCCCCAGGGTTACTTTAGACGACCTTTTCAAGCAAATTCAAGAAGGGGTTATCAAGGACTTGAACGTTATTATCAAGGCCGATGTTCAAGGTTCAGCTGAGGCTATTAAACAGTCCCTGGAAGGAATTGAATCATCCGAAGTGCGAGTTCGTGTTATTCATCAGGGTGTAGGAGCCATAACGGAAACTGATGTGATGCTCGCCTCTGCTTCTAATGCAATTATCATCGGCTTTAACGTTCTTCCGGATTCAAATGCTAGAAAGCTTAGTGAGACAGAGGAAATCGACGTTCGTTCGTATCGTGTTATCTATGAAGCGATTGCCGATATTAAAAGTGCGATGGAAGGCCTTCTCGAACCTGAATTTAAAGAAGTTTTCCTCGGGAAAGCCGAAGTTCGCAATGTTATCCGTGTTCCGAAGGTTGGCAATATTGCAGGAAGTTATGTCCTAGAAGGCAAGTTGACCCGCGGGTGTAAAGCAAGACTTATTCGAGACGGTGTAATTATTCTTAACGGCGATGTCGGTTCATTGCGGCGCTTCAAGGATGATGTAAAAGAAGTCGCTACTAATTATGAATGCGGGATAGTAATTGAGAATTTTAACGACTACAAAGAAGGCGACATAATTGACGCTTATGTGATGGAGCAGATTAAAAAATCTCTCTAATGGAGGCTAACATGGGTTACAGGGCCGCTCGTATACAAGAGCAGATTAAAAAAACTATTGGTAAGATGCTGATTGAAAAAATTAATGATCCACGATTGGGTTTTGTTTCTGTAACTGAGGTTGAGGTTAGCCGGGACTACTCTGTTGCCAAAGTTTATTTTAGTGTGCTTGGTGCCGAAGAAAGCAAAGAACAATCGATGAAGGTACTCAATGGATCCAAGGGTTTTATTCGCTCGGAAGTCGGAAGAGCCCTTGGCACCAGGGTCACTCCGGAGTTAGCTTTCTTTTTGGACAGGTCCCTCGATCATGCTGAAGAGATGGATAGGTTGATGAAGCGTTTGGATCAAGAGCCGGATGAAGATGATACCAATTAGCGGAAAAGACAACCCTCAGATTAACGAGGCTCTTTTATTCTTAAACAAACACAATAGTTTTTTAATATTGGGGCATCAATCGCCTGACGGTGATTGTGTCGGCTCTATGGTAGCTTTGTGTGCCTTCTTGCGCTTAATCGGCAAGAAGGCTTTTTGTGTGTATGAAGACCCGTTGCCTCAAAAATACTCGTTTTTAAATCCCGATGAATACACGGTTAGTAAAGAATTAATCATGATGGATGAGGTTGGCGCAGTCGTTTCATTGGATTGCGGTAGCCCTGCGAGGCTTGCCGGGAAATCGTATGAAGAGATAAGGGCCGCTCATCTGCCATTGTTATGTGTCGATCATCATCAGGAAACGCCCTCGTATGGCGACAGTAATTACATCGATCCAAGCGCAAGCGCTACTGGTGAGTTGGTGTACCTACTTCTCGTTGCAGCTAATGCAAAGATTAATCGAGAGATGGCAAGCGCACTTTTTGCCGCAATAGTTGCCGATACAGGATCTTTTTCTTTTTCCAATACTACTGTGGCGGTGTTGGAAACAGCCGCTTATTTAATTGAGTGCGGAGCCGACCCCGTTGTTGTCAATGAGAATCTTTTTTGGACCAAGTCGATTGGTGAGCAACAGTTAATCGCATTAATTGTTAGTCGCGTGATTTTTTCCGCTGGTGGGATTATGGCTGCAAGTTTTCTGACGTTGGATGATTTTTACACTCACGATGCAAAACCAACTGAGGACAATGACTCTTTAATCAATACATTAAGGTATTTGCAAGGCGTGAGGGTAGCTGCTTTATTTAAACAAATCGACATTGATAAAATTAAAGTAAGCTTAAGGGCGGGACGCGAATACAATGTTTCAGAAATAGCCCGGCACTTTGGTGGCGGTGGCCACCGCCAAGCAGCGGGGTTTACTTTGCAGGGGAATATTGCTGAGATTATCGAAATTGTCAGTGGAGCATTAGTGAAAATGGTTGGGCAAGATGCTAAGTAGTGGGGGGCTGCTCAATATTCTAAAGCCACCTGGAATGACATCTCATGACGTTGTTGCGGTCATTCGGCGAATTATGCAGACAAAGCGATGTGGACACGGCGGTACTCTTGATCCCGCCGCAGTAGGGGTTTTGCCGGTTTTTTTTGGTGAAGGCACCAAACTAATTGAGTATTATCAGAAAATGCCCAAAAATTATTTGGCAGAGATTATTTTCGGACAAGAGACGGACACCTATGATTATACCGGACACGTGATTAAGCGTTGTAACACATATGAATTTTCTGCACAGCAACTCAGTGATGCTTTGTCGGCATTTTTAGGGGATATTCGGCAGATTCCACCGATGTTTTCGGCAGTGAAAATAGCTGGCAAAAAACTTTATGATCTTGCCAGACAAGGTGTTGAGATCGAAAGAGAGCCGCGGGATATAAAAATTTACGGCATTAGCGTTGTAAGGATAGAGTATGTCGGTGGGCGAGCTAGTCGCGCGGTCCTAGATATTGCTTGTAGTCCAGGCACTTACGTCCGCTCTATATGCCATGATTTGGGGCAAGTGCTTGGCTGTGGTGCTGTAATGGGCTTTTTAGTCCGAACACGTTCCCATGGATTGTGTGTCGCAGATGCAGTTTTGCTCGATGAGTTAAAAGACAATCCATCGCGCTACGTGCTTCCATCTTGGCAAGGCCTTGGTCACCTTGGGTCGGTTGTTTTAAAAGCTTCTGAAAAAGGGAAGTTTTTTAATGGGATGACAGTAGCCGCTTCGGAAGAATGTGTCAGCGAACGCGTGCTAGTTCGCGATGAAGCCGGCGCAGTTATCGGGATAGGTCGCATGGAAGGGCTCTATTTAAAGCCTGTGAAGGTATTTTGTAACAAATGAGGTGGACCTGGTGTTCAGCTATGAAATTTATGGAGTAGATGCCTCGCAGATAAATGCGCGGGGTAGTGTTCTGGCGATTGGCAATTTTGATGGTTTGCATCGCGGCCACATGCTTTTAATCAAATCTGTTTTGCCAATAAATCAGGGTAAGGGTATGGTTTCTTTAGCTGTTACTTTTGATTATTCTCGCGATCCTAATTATCAGCGGTCTCACTTAATGACGCAGGCAGAAAAAATAGATGCGCTATTGTCGGCTGGGATGGATGGCGTTGTAGTTTTACCTTTTTCAGATTATTTGCGCCATCTCTCTCCCTTAAATTTTGTGCAGGAAATTCTGCGTAAAGAATTATGTATGAGACATTTAGTAGCGGGTGAAGATTTTCGTTTCGGATATCGGGCTTTGGGGGACACAGTTCTGCTGAGGGAGCTGGCCTTGCAAGAGCACTTCGGTATCCAAGTGATCCCCCGGTGGAATTATCGGGGAAGAGAAACTTCCAGCACGGAAATCCGGCGCCTTCTAATCGCTGGTGATTCTCTCGGAGCGGCACGCATTTTGGGTCGGCCGTATTTTATTTCTGGAGAAGTTGTGCATGGGGAACACATTGGCCGGACACTTGGCTTTCCAACAGCTAATATTGATGTTGACAAGACGAAGCTAATTCCAGCTAATGGAGTCTATTTAGCTCAGGCTTCGATCAATCGTCGCGGATGCTTTCCTTCGGTTGTCAATATCGGCTTCAGGCCGACTTTTCAAGGGAAGCGCCAATCTGTCGAGGTGCATATTCTGAATTTTAATGATGAGATTTATGGCAGTGTTCTCTCTATTGAGCTTGGAAGAATGTTGCGGAATGAAAAGAATTTTGGAACAAAAGAAGAGTTAGTCAAACAAATAAATCGAGATGTTGAGAACGCTCGGCAGCGTTTTTCCCGAGGCGGAGACAATGATTTTCCTGAAGGTGATGATGTTTAAAAGCTATTTGCTATTTATGCGGCAAGCAT
>CAZWXO010000016.1:26927-27460 GCA_964637885.1 uncultured bacterium | reverse complement strand
TTGCCCCAAAGCACCGCTGTGATGATATTGCGCAAAGGGATTGCCCTAGATATGCTTGCGCCTCGCAGTATTATTGGGTGGGAAAGCGGAGTTCCAATGCCTACAAAAGCGGCAAAGCTAAGGTCAGTATTTGGCGGCGCTGCTCCGTTCCTCGGCCAGAATCCGAAACTGGTTTGCCGGAGGAGCTGTCTTGCACAGCAAGTCAAAATCCGCCGCGGCCCCTTGCTCATCGCCAAGCTTAGCGCGCATCAGACCCCGTAGGTACAGTGCCTCGGCAAAGTGGCCATCCACCTGTAGCGCAGCAGAGTAATCTGCCAGAGCCATGGCATCGTCGCCCAACACCTCATGCACTTTGCCGCGATGGGCATAAGAGCACGCAAAACCTTGCCGGACGCGCACCGCCGCCGAAAAATCATCCAGCGCCTCCTGATAGCGCCCTAGGTTATGATTGGCCAGCCCCCGGTTGTTATAAGCGCCGCCGTGATTCGGGTCAAGCTCAATCGCCTCGGTGAAGTCTTCAATCGCCAAAGAAA
>CAZWXO010000016.1:11117-26917 GCA_964637885.1 uncultured bacterium | reverse complement strand
TCCCCTGAATCGAACTCGACTGCCCGGGTGAAATCAGCGATGCCGTCATCCAACCTCCCTAGTGTGACCATGATATCCCCTCGCAGGTTGAGAGCAAAAGGATCTGATGGTTCAATGGCTAGAATCTCATCGAGGGCCCAAACCGCTTCCAGCGACTCCCCCAGCTCATCCAGTAGTGCCGCCATCCGCATTAAGGGCAAGATGTCGCCGTCATCTTCCTCAAATGCCAGCCGAAATTCAGCAATTGCCTCCCGATACAGCTCATCTTCTTCATAGCGCAAACCTTGATCGATATGTGAAGTCATCTGCTACCTCCTCCTGTTTCGCATTGCGTCCTGACACATCCTCTGACATTATACTACCACGCCGGCACCCCGGAGCACAGTTTCCATGACAAAACGAAGCATCTAGTTAATCATTCTGCCCACAACTTCGCCCTGCTAATTCTTAAACCCGAACCTTATTCGCTGGTTTTTAACGGTGGCTGACGACGCCAGCACATGCGCAGGCATTGTCAAAAGCGAACTTCAGTGCGATACTAAGGCTATCGGGTTACCCAAAATAAATTAAGCAGGTGAAGAAATGGAAAGCGCACACGACCCCGTTGCCCAACGCCAACCGCGCCGCGTAATGCTACTGGATTACGATGGCGTGTTAGCCGATTCCAAGGAGCTGGCCGGGCGCATTTTTATCCGGGCCCTTAATCAGATTGGCTATGGCGGCATCGCTTCCACCGAAGAAGTTGTCGCTTTGTGCGACGGCAACGCCGCTATCAGCTTGCAGGAGGCCGGTCTGTCGATGGAAGAAATTGACGAAGCCTACCGCTATTATTCCCGCTTCATGCGCGAAGATACTGAAAAAGCGCCCCTCTTTCCCGGAGTCAAAGCGACTATTTTGCAACTGTACGCTGATTCATATCTGCACATCGTCACTTCCAGCAGCCACGCTGTTGTCCAAGAGACCCTTCACAACAACGAGATCGATTTTATCGACGGCATCTGGGGCATCGACGATGAACCGAGCAAGGTCAAAAAGATCCAGCACCTTTTGCGCCTCTACCCTGAGCTGCCAGCGTATTTCCTCGGCGACACCCGTGGAGACATGATCGAAAGCCGTGAGGCCGGCGTCGTGGCAATTGCCGCCACCTGGGGCTGGCATGACCGCCAGCGGCTAGCCCTGGGCAACCCCGACCACTACCTGGACGATATCCGGGAGTTGCCGGCCTTACTGGCAAAACTAACAGAAGAATCTGACTAAAACTGGAAGTGGCGAAAATTGAGCTTAGGTTGGTTCCCCTTAATCTTAATCTATATCGTGACAAATTCCGCTTCAAAAATATTACAAAAGATTGCGGTCCGCAGAGATGAGATCGATCCCAATGCCTTTTGCGTCGCTTTCTTTTTCTATTGCGGCCTGCTGACTGTGCCTTTTCTAGCCCTGGAGCCTATTCGCCTGGCGCCGGATTACCGCGGCTGGCTGGCCTTTGGGTTTTCCTGCCTGGGTGCCTGTTTTTGCATGGTTTTTTACTACTACAGCATCAAACGTATCGAGGTGAGTCAGGCGGAAACAATTGCCACGACTCGCTCTATCTGGGCGGTGTTGCTTGGTATCGTCTTCTTTCATGAAACATTATCCGCCAGCAAGCTCATCGGCATTGTTCTTATCATTAGTGCCATTGCCAGCATCTACTGGAAAAAGGGAACGGTGGCCACCTTCCGCCGCCCGCAATGGATGATTGTCGCATATGCTTTTCTAATCACCGCCGCCTATGCCTTGGATAAATTTGCGCTGGATTATTTCTCGGTTATCTTCTATCAGCTGATTCTTTACTGGGTCTCCGGGGCCCTGACGCTGCTGTTTTTTCCAGGCACCCTCAAAAAGATGCGCCCCTTCCTGCATTGGAACCGGCACACCCCTTTGTACCTGCTCTGTTTCATTCTACAAGCCATTTCGACATTGGCTTTTTTGCGATCCTTTCAAGTGGGCGGAGACTTATCAGTCGTCGGGCCAATGGCGCAGACGACGACCCTCCTGACGATTCTAATCGGAATCATCTTTTTAAAAGAGCACTGGAATTTAAAACGCAAGTTAAGCGGCGTCGCCCTGGCGGCAATTGGTATCATTTTTTTACGCGTATTCTCCTTTTAACCGCGCTACATCCCCAGTCAGCTGGTTTTTTCTTGTTCCGCCAGCGCCTTTTTGCGACCACAGCCCGTTCCTTCGGGGAGATAACAGCCCCCGCAGGAATTACAAAAAGCCGGCACAAACTCTCTTTGCCAGCGACTAGCCAGCTCCGGCTCGGCCAGCAGCGGACGGGCCAGCCCGAACAAGCCAATTTCGGTCTCCTGGAGCAACTTGGTCAGCAGCCGCGGATCACGGTTATTGCCCGTGAGCATCACCGGCACCCCGCTGTGATGGGCAATGACGGCGGCCTGCTCAGCAAAAACAGATGGGGTCTTGACCCCGGTGCGCCAGATGCGCCCGCCGCCGCTAACCTCGATGCCATCCAGACCAAGCCTGGCCAGCTGCACACAAGCGGAAAGGGAATCGTCCATGGTCGCGCCACCTTCCTCAAAGTCTTCACAATTTATCTTGATCAAAATCGGATAATCACTGCCAAGCTGCTGTCGCAAATGCTGGTAAACGGCCACGAGCAAACGACTCCGCCGCGCCGGCGAGCCTCCCCACTCCCCAGTGTGCGTGTTATATTTGGGCGACAAAGAGCGGGAAAGAAAATAACCATGGGCGGCGTGAATTTGCACGGCATCCACCCCGGCCGCCTTAGCCCGCAGGGCCGCTTGGCCAAATAATGCACAAATCCCTGCCATATCCGCCTCCGTAAAGGCATCGGAAAGATTATCTCCCGGCGAGCTCCCGTCCGAGCGCTGCCATGCCCCGCCTAAAACGAGCTGCGCGCACAAGGGAGTGTCATAGCGGTGCACCGCCATCGCCAGCGCCTGCCAACCCGCCAGCTGACTATCGGCAAAAAGCCCCATCATCCCCGGCGTCGGCTGATCAAACTCCGCCACCCGGGTATAGCTGCCGATAATCATCCCGATTCCGCCAGCCGCCATCGCCGTGTACATCTTCTCGATCTTGGCCCCGGGGCTACCGTCGGGATCTGCTACCCCTTCCCAGGTCGCAGCCCGGACAAGCCGATTTTTAAGTCTCAATTTTCCTAATTGCACAGAGTCAAATAATTCCTCTAACATCGCTATCTCCTCACATTTTTGCTGGCGCTTTGTTTATTCCGCAGCTTTTCGACCCGTCGAATATTAAAAGCCGCTCCCCAAATAACGGCAAAGCGGCCAGAAATAATTGCTGACTTTGGCCCTTCTTGGCCCTTCTTGGCCCTTAGGTCAAACTGAGCCGATTGCCTTGCTCCAGGCGCTGAATTTGAGCTTCCCCCTCGACAGCCATCACCTGAAACTGCTGGATTGTTTCCTTCATCCGGGGTAGCGCTTCGTGTTTATAAGTATTGATTGCCTCCATCGCAGTCAACACGTCGGCAAAAGCGGTTTTGAGCGTCTCGACGGAGATACTGCTCTCCATCGCCTGTTTGTGAATCTCCGCTCCCTGCTCCTTCAGCATTTTCGATGTTCCACTAATCAGTTCATTGGTCGTTTCGTTGAGGCGCTGGATTTTCTCCAGGACAATCTTCTGGTTGTAGAGGGCGCTGGCGACAATCACCGCCGTCTTCAGGGCGGAAATCGTCACATTTTGCGCCCGCTCCACGCCGCGAATCAGCTCCTTGTTGTTACGCTTGACGACCTCGATGGCTATGATGCCCTGCTGATTGACAACAATCATCTGCTGCATATCCATCAGGCGTTGCCGCAAGGGAAAAAGGATTTCCTCCTGAATAAACTTGACCTTATCCGGCGCCTCCCCTTGGGTTTCCGCCGCCACGATCTGGGCGTCGAGGCTCTCATCCATCAGACTGCCGATCTTGATTTCCTTGGCCAGCTTCTTGGTCAGTTCCCGCAAGGCTTGCTGCTCGATGTCGAGAGTCGTGTTGTCGTTTTTCAGCGTCGTCTTCCCCTTTTCAAGGGAATTGACGATGTCGCTGATGACCTTGTCGGATTTTTGATATTTAGCAAAGTAGGCCCGCACCGGGTTAAAAAGCTTGCCCAAAATACCGGTTTTCGTAAAATCAATCAGGCTCGGATCCAAATCCTTGATTTCCCGCTGCAAATCGAGCAGGCCTTTGCCAACAGCCCCCCCGTCCTCCCCCATTTTGGAGAAATTGACGACAGCTGTCTGCAGCAAAGCGTTCTTTCGCGTCGAACCCCGCATCGTATCAAGGCCAAAGGTATCGATCCCTTTTAGGACTGCCTGACGTTTTTCCAGTGCTTCTAGATCAAGCGTCATAATTTCCGCCACATTGCTCTGAGCCTGCTGGGTCAGCGCCGCGACTTCCTCGGAAACCGGCTCCGTTTCCTTCACAACTTCGGCCTTTAAAGCCTCCGCATTGACCACTTCCATGGAAAAATTCATGAATACCCCTCCTTCATTTCACTAAAACTGGGCGTTAAAGAGACTACCCAGCTTGTAAACAACCTCGTCCGAATCGGCATTGATGCTGGCGGCTTCATTGATGCTGGACAAAACTTGTAAAGATTCGATATTGGCATTGTAGCCGATGCTGTAGACGGGAATCCGCAATTGCTTGAGGATTCCGGAAACATCGTTCAAGGTATAGCCCAGATTAGTCTCTCCGTCGGTGAGGACAAAAAGCATCAGTTTGGCATTAGGGTTTTCCGCCTTTTTATCCATCAGCATTTTCGCCCCGACGATAATTCCGTCATACATCGCGGTGCTGCCCCCCGCTTGCATCGACTCCACCGCTCCAGCAAAAAGAGATCGCTGATTTAATTCGAATTTAGCGATGGGTAAATCGACGTAAACGTCGTCGGCAAACGAGACGAGTCCAATCGAGCTCTCGTTGGTGATGTAAGCCGCCGAGCTCAGCAGGGATTCCTTCAGCCGCTTCAGCGGATCGCCTTCCATGCTGCCGGAGACATCCGAGACAAAGACAGCGATAATCTCCCGGTTAGCGTTCTTCTTTTCCTTCCACAGGCGCTGCGCCTGACTAATCGTCGCTCCATCAATACTTCCCATCTCCGAGCGGTAGTTATTCAAATTATTAAAGCCATACGCCGTCGCCGATTTTTGACTGGCCTCATTTTTACTAAATTCGATAAAAGCCTTGAGGACTGCTTGCTTGTCCGGAGACAAGCTGCCAATCTCGTACATCGGGCTATCGTGCCGCACCCCAAATGGGGTAAAGATATAACCCGACATCAGATCCGGGGTATTCTGGTAAGTCTGATATTCCATGATGAAGCCATCGAGGGCCCCGGTGCGGACAGCGTCCGTCATCTGTAGGGTCGTATACGAAACAAAAGGAATATTCGTCTGAAAGGCTTCAAAGCCCTGCACCGCTTTTTCGCTTAACAAGTCGTCGCTGTCGAAGGCATACAGACAGGATACGAGAAAATTAAGGCCCGTCGAGCTAGCGAAGGGGTTGGTGTATCCCATGGCAATCTCGTTAGCGGAAACGGCCTCAGTAATCGTCTTCATATTGATCGAGCCATATTTTTTAGTCAGCTCGGCATGCTTGTCTTTCGAAAGAAGGATCCCCGGCACATTCCCTGCCAACTTCTTTTCTACCAATTTAATCGGCACTCCGGCCGCCTCGATCATCTGCCCCCAGAACTCATTGGAAGGAGTAAAGGCGTCCGGCAGATACTTTTTGGCGATGATATAATCCGTACCTACTCCTGAAGCGATGCCGCGCAGCCGCACCGAAGCAGTTTTTCCATTGACGTTGATCCTAGCCTGATTAAATTTTTGTGCCACCTCTGTCAGCCAGCCATCGTTGCCGGAGCCGGCTTTTTCCGTGGACGAAAATATCTCCACATAATTGTCGGTGGTATTGTCCACTTGCGGAGGATATTTGGAAATCTCCGGCAAAGAGTCGCTGATATTGGCCGGAGATAGATTCGCCTGTCCCTTGACAGGTGGCATCTCCGTCACGTTAATCCCTCCATAGAGCTTCTCCAGGCTGCTGGCTGCTTTTTCCTCGCTGACCACTGACGACGATTTTCCCAAATTCCTCGTCAGAGCAATCCCGCCATAAATCACGACTAATAAACTCACGGCGATTGCGATAAAAACAAAGATAACCTTTGATTTTCCTTTTCCTGCCATCCTGCAACACTCCCCTTACTATTGATTGTACAACTTGGTTTCCTGAATCAACCGGTCGATCTCCTGAATAGCGCTCATCTTGGTGATGTCACCACCATCGAGGCTGTCCAGTTTAGATAACTCAAAAAGAATTTTATCCAGCTTAAGAATAATTTGTTCGTTATCCTCCGTCGCTTTCTGAACATAGGAAATATACCCCTGGTAGACATCCATCTTGCTCTTTAGAAACTCCGGAGAGAATTTTTTCTGCAGCTGCTTAGCGGTAATCCGGCGGTAATCTTTTTCGTCAAAAGAATTTAACCGGTTGAGAATGCTGCGGATATTCAGAAAAAAGACCTTCTCCACCTCAAGAATTGTCTGATGAAATTTAATATAGCTCATCTCGGTCTTGTCAAAGTTCTGCAGCAAGATATCGTCGATAATCTCCGTTTTATGGTTTAATTGCCCAATCTGCTGCAGAATAACTTCCATAACACCGCTAAACGCTTTCTTGCCGCGGTGCTGCTGCAAGGCATTGATATAGTCTTCCTGCGTGCTCAGATGCTTGACTTGACTGATGACCTCCTCTTCCCGCCATAAAAGAGTATAATTGCCATAGCCAAAGACCAGCAGGCTCATTACCAGCGTGGTGATAGCGACAGCCGAAGCAAAACTGCCCCCGCTAAAGCCCAGTCCCAAAAGGCCCGGTGAAAAAACGACAGTATTGGCAGCGGCAATACCCAGATTAAGCCCTGCTAGTTTGACGATTTTTCCTTTTTGCATCGAATCCCCTTCTTTTATCGACTGGCCGTGGCCGCATCAGCGACGCATAACGACCCGCCGATTCTTTTTTCAAGATAAGTATAAGTGTTTCGCGGCAATTATCCAATCATCCGCCAGCTAATATTTAATAAATGCCAAGTTGGCAGCAAAACTATGCGCCATAGCAAGCCCAAACCGTTAATACCAATGCTATGACCGGGAAAATGCATCGCATTTTCTCCCCCGAAGCGTAGCGCTTTCATCACCCCGGAAAACTGCTATAATGTTGTCAGTAGCAACACGGATGTTAGGGAGGAATAATCGTGGACAAAAAATTTATCCGCCTGCTTCTCAGCGGGACATTGATCTTTCTACAGCTCGGATTAAGCTCAGGTGTCGCCTGGGGCGCAGATCCGGTGCGCCGGATGCCCTACGTTTCCAGCCCGATGCTCAGCGAGGAATATTGGATCGGCAAGCTGGACAACCCCAATGAATTAATTATGAGCCAGTCCGAAATCAGCTCCTTTAACCAAGGGATGCTCCGCGAGCTTTCCGCCTATATCATTGACCTAAAAACCCTTCCTCTGGCATACTCGGCCGCTATGCTGCAGAAGTTTATCGACCAGCCCTTTCCCAAGGCTGCCGCTTATGTCGACGGCGTAAAGCTTAGTGCAGATTACTTCACGCAGGTCAAAAAGCAAATGAATCTTGGCGGGCTGCAGGGCAGCAATCTGCTGCGCTACGGTGTCATCGTCCAGCGAACAAATTTAAAAATTTTTCCCATCGAGGAGATTGTCAGCGATGCTGCTGACGATCCGGCTTTTGACATGTTTCAAGACTCCGGCCTCTTGGTCAACGAGCCGGTCGCCGTCTTACATCAGAGCCTGGATCAAAAATGGCTTTATATCCGCATGTACTTTTGCTCTGGCTGGGTCAAGGCCGAGGATGTCGCCCTGTTCCCGGACCGGGCCAGTTGGCTCGCCTACCAAGCCGCGGAAGAGGATTTCTTAGTCGTGACCGCCAATCAGATCAAACTTGATCGAAATCCCTTTACCCCGGCGATTTCTGGCCTCGAGCTCTCCATGGGGACAATCCTGCCGCTGGCGGCCCCCGAGGAAATACCCCAGACCCTGGATGGTCGCGCAACCTACGATAATTATATCGTCAAAGTGCCCGTCCGCAACAGCTACGGTCAGCTCGGCCTCAAGCTGGCAATGATTCCAGTTTCCAAGGATGTCAGCATCGGCTTTATGCCTTACACCCGCGCCAATCTCCTGCGGCAGGCCTTTAAACTCGACGGTGACCGCTATGGCTGGGGCGGGATGCTCGAGGCCCGGGACTGCTCGGCGCTGGTCCTGGAAATCTATCGCTGCTTTGGTTTTAACCCACCCCGCAACTCTTCTCCCCAAGGGAAAACCCCGGGAGATGTGAAGGATTTGACTGGACTGGGCCTCCAGGCCCGCCGCGATGCTTTAGACCAGCTCCAGCCGGGCGCGACGCTGCATTTTCCAGGCCACGTCATGTTCTATCTGGGCAAGGATCAGGACCGCTATTACGTAATTAGCGCCCTAGGATCTTATGCCGAATTTTCTCCGTCTTACGCCGGAGCCAAAATCATCCGGACGCGCAGCGTCGTCGTCAATGATCTCAGCGTCAAAAGGGCCAGCGGCCTCCAATGGATCGAAGCCTTGACGGCCGCCAAACAATGGGAGTAGCGTGGCGCCAAGTTCATCGGCGCCCCCAATCCATGCGGCCAGCTATTGCACCGTGAGAATGTTGGAAAACCCGGTTATTTCAAAAACTTCCCGGACGCTGTCATTAGCCTTGGTAATCAGCATCGAAGTAGCCTTGGCGTTGCACTGCTTTTGAGCAATCAGCAAGACCCTTAACCCAGCGCTGCTGATGTAATCCAGCTCTGCCAAATCGAAAACCAGCTCGACGGGCCCAGCTTGAAACAGCTGGGCCAGCTCTTCCCCTAGCTTGCTGCTCGTAACAGTATCTAGCCTGCCGACGAGTGCTAAGGTGACCGTGTTGTCCTGTTTGGTTTGTTTGATTTCCATTGCTATTCTCCCTTCTAATCCACCCCATGTTTAAATCTTTCTTGTCCTAAGTTCAGTATCCTTGCCATAACAAAGCCTGTTCCCAGGCCAGCCGAACCCTAATGCGTCTTTTTCGTCAGAGTCAGTATATTTTGGCCGTCCCGATATTGATATTCGACATTGTCCATTGTTTTTTTAACCATCAGAATCCCTAGCCCCCCAATTTCCCGCTCTTCGACGGGCTGGGTGATGTCTGGGTCCGGCTTTTCCAGGGGGTTGTACGGCACCCCGGTGTCGACAAAGCGAATCAGGGCGACATCTTTAACTTCGATCTGGATCTGGACTTGGCCTACCTTAGCCGGATAGGCATAGTGGGCGATATTGACAAAGACCTCCTCGACGGCAATGGTTATCTGCGTCTGGGCTTTGATCCCACAGTCAGCAGCCTCCAGCTCTGCGCTAACAAAATCCATCACAGCATCCAGATTCTCTACTGCCGCCTCAATCTG
Organism: uncultured bacterium; assembly: GCA_964637885.1. GTDB lineage: Bacteria > Bacillota > CAZWXO01 > CAZWXO01 > CAZWXO01 > CAZWXO01. Next base: position 17,415 of record CAZWXO010000016.1, on the reverse strand, counting down.
CAGCTCCTTCATCAACCCCACCTCAGCTTTCTCTCGTCTTCATCAAGTTCCGTAACCCCGGCGAAGCGATGGCATAGACCGCCACTCCGGCCATAAAGATTATTCCCATCAGCGCCACCCCCTGAAAGCTTCCGACCATAAAGGTAAAGCCAAAAGCAATCGGACCCAGCATCTCGGCCTGCTTCTTGATCAAGCTGACATACGACAGCGCCCGGCTTTCACCGGATTTTTTGACGTACTCCAAATTGAGGAAATAATTATTCTGTGCCACAAAGCCAAAGCTGTCGGCAAAGCCAAAGACGAGGACAACCAGCATCGCCGGGATAAAGCCCCCGGTCAACCCAAAGAAAATTAGGGCTGCCGAAAAAATAGCATTGTAGGCCAGATTCCAACGAAACAGCGATGGATAGCGATTGAGAGCCCTGGCCAAAAAAGGCCCGGCATAAACGATGATCAGGCTGTAGATCAACTGGGCCCGTCCGATATCCGAGGTTGTCTTGCCAATCTGGGTAAAATAAATCGGCAGATAATAACCGAGGAAAGAACCGACGATGCAGGCCGGGACAATCATCAAAACGATAAAAAAGACGACCTGCGGCAGATAACGGGCGTTGCTGGGACGAAGCCCTGCCTCCCCCGGTTGTTCTGTCAGCACTGGTTTGTGATAAGTGGCGTTTTGCAGCTTCAGCACCGCCACGCTACACAGCAAAGTCAGGCCGGCAGCGATGAGCAGCACCGGCGTGTAGCCGACAATATCCGCTAGGACAGAGCCTAGGCCAGCCCCACAGATGATCCCCGCATAGATTCCGGCGTTGAGCATCGCAAAACACGTATTTTTACCACTGTCGGACTTGGTAAAAAGGGCAAAATTGCGCAAAGTCATCCAGCAGAATCCGTAACCTAGCCCGACCACCGCCCGGGCAAAGATAAAGAAAGCAATATCAGTCGCCAGGGCGCTAAGGAGCGTTCCAACAGCCACAATCCCCAGCCCGCCGACAAAAGAAACCTTCCAGCCCCTTTTTTCGATAATCCTCGCTGTGGCAAAGATTGCGACACAGGTGAAGAGGAATTCCGCTGACTGGGGAAACCCGGCGAGAACATTGCCGGTAAAGCCCAAAAAGCTACCGCCTAGCTCAAGCGCTATCACAGCTATAAAAGCCACCGCCAGACTCGATGCAAAGTAAAACAAAAAAGCGATCTGCCGCACATAGCCGACCATCCGGTAATTACTTGGCGGGTCATCCTCGCTCGGGCGCGCATATTTATCCTCAACAAACTTGACCATGAAGAAAACCAGCTCAATCGTCAGGATAATCGAAGCGACCAAGACCGTCAGCAAATCCAGCAATATTTTTCCCACGACCCTGTTTTGGTGGTCTAGAGAAATATCCATCACGACGGTTTGCGTTCCGTCCGAAAAGCGGTAAGATTTAAGGGGATCGATAATCCGGGTTTTTCCCACATCCTCAGCCACGCTAGAAGCCATAACAACGCCACGGACGTCGACAATCGCAATATTACTGATATCCTCGCCGATTTCGTCCCCCACTGAAGACAAATCGCCTCGGGCAAAATCTTCTTTCAGCAGCTGATAAATTTCTTCGGCCCGCTGCAGCGAACTTTCCTTAAATTCCAGTTGCTTGAAGGAGTACGTCGCGAAGGCCAAAGTTATCTGCATGATCAGAATTACCGCCGTCACCATCAGCATAATCTGGCTACGCTGCATGCTGCCGTCCTCATTAAAGATTTCCCCAAAAAAGATAAACAGCAGCAAAACACCGACGGCAAAACCACCCAATATCACCAGCGTCAAATGGAGCGCTCCCTGCATCTGCGGCGGTTGGGCCTGGTTGATAATCCCTAGGAAAGCCATGATGACAAGGATTATCCCCACTGTGAAAAGAGCCAGCGCTTTTCTTTTTTTAATTTCCATGCCCGTCCCTGCCTTTAAAGATTTTCAGCGCCAGCATCGTGATATCATCGGCCTGCTCGGCTCCCTCGGCGAATTGATCGATCTCATCCTTGATATTGTGCAACAGTTCAAACAGATCGCAGTTCTTGTGCTTGTTAATATCTGCCAGCAGCTTTGGATCGCTGAGCAGCAGCTCCTCCCGGTTGACTGCTTCGGTGACCCCATCGGTGTACATATAGAGAACATCGCCAGCACCGAGATTGATTGTCTCTTGCTTGTAGCGCATGTCCTCCATCCCCGCCAGAACAAAGCCGGGCTTGGTCGGCAGCCAAGCAAAATCCAGACCCTCTCTTCTAAGCAAGGGAGGATTGTGCCCGGCGTTGACGTAAGTAAAATCCCCGGTGCTGATCTGGTAGATCCCCATGAAGGCCGTCACAAACATCGAAGCCTCGTTGTTTTCGCACAGCATATTATTGACCTTGGCGAAAACTTCCTCAGGAGAGAGCCCAGCCTGGGTATTGTTTTTAATCAGCGTCTTGGCAATCACCATGAAGAGGGCTGCCGGAACACCCTTCCCGGAAACGTCGGCGATGACCAGAGCCAAGCGGTCTTCATCGACAAAGAAGAAATCATAAAAATCACCCCCGACCTCTTTAGCCGGCAGCATTGTCGCAAAGATTTCAAACTCGTCCCGCTCTGGAAAAGCCGGAAAAATGCAGGGAAGCATACTAGCTTGAATCTTGGTCGCGACATCCAGCTCGGCCCCGATGCGCTCTTTTTCAGCAGTGATTTTCGAGAGATTAGCAATATAAGTTTTTAAATCGATGGTCATCTTATTGAAGGCCCGTGCCAGCTCCGCAATCTCATCCTTGCCTTGATCATCGATCTGGACGTCCAGGTCACCTTGGCCGATCTGACCGACTTTTTTAAGGAGAAGCTTGATCGGATTAGTAATCGTCCGGGAGACGAGGTACGAGAAAACCAGAATTGCCATTGCCGAAACTGCCAAGACGATAACGAGGCGAATCAAAACGCTCCGCAACGTACTGCTGATATAAGTCTGGGCCTCAGCGGTATACGCTTCGATGTGTTTTTGCGTATCCAGCGCCGGCTGGATAATCTCATCCACCTCGACGACAATCACCAGCGACCACTGGGTAGTCGGTAATTTAGAGTAAGCCAGATAGCTAAGCTTGCCATCGAGATGGGCCGTCGTCAGCCCCTCCGGACTGGCCACGATTTCCTCGAGAGCCGCCAGATAATCCCCGGTGGCTGTTTTTAAAGGCGCGGTATCAAAGGTATCGCTGTATTTGGGATGGGCGATAATATTTCCTAAGTTATCCAGCATGAAAGCGTAACCAGTCTGGCCGATTTTCATCGAAATGACATCTTCCTTCATGCTGTCCAGGGTGATGTCCGTCGCCAACACTCCCTGGGGCTTGCCCCCAGTCCCGTTAAAAGTGATGGCATTGGTCACGACGATGGTGCCATAGGCGTCGACATAAGTGTCCACCCAGATCGGCGCGCCCGGACGAGTCATCGCCGTCTTGTACCAGTCCCGTTGCCGCGGGTCATAGTCCGGGTTATAGGTATTGTAAGGCGAATAACGATAGGAAATCCCCGTCAGGGTTCCCAGATAAATATTGTCGAGGATGCGATTGTTCTTATAGATGGGGGCCAGCATGTACTCGGCGTTGCTCAGCAGCAAAAGCTCCTGATCGACAGCCCCTGTCAGGGCGACTCCGGGGGCCAACATGTACTTAGAGGCAGGGACGTCCATCTCGGTGTCCTGCACCCGAGGTATCTTTTTCCCTGTAAAATTGCCGCGCTGCTGGTAGAGAGACGTCATATACTCGCCCATGGCCGTCACCTGTTTTTGCACGTCCAGCAAAACGACATCGGATTTCATCGCCTGCTCTCGGGCAATCTTGACAATGTACTCCTCCGCCTGCTTTTTAAGGGCGTCCTGAGAGCGGTCCGACGAGTTGAGGCTGAGCTGGGTATTAGCATCAGTCGAGTAGCGGGTCAGGTTCAACATTTCCGTGTAGGAGACAACCGAGATGAAAAACAAGGAAAATAGCGACACCAAAAGAATAATTGCCAATATTTTTGTCCCGATTTTCAGATTACGCACGCCTATTTCCTCCTCTTATTGCACTGGCAACAATTTGCTCCAATAAATCCGGGAGTTCTAAACCAAAACGCAAGGCTGCCTGAGGGAAAAAGCTGCTCGGCTTCAAGCCAGGCACTGCATTGATTTCAATAAAATAGAGATGCCCCGTGGTCGCCTCCAGCATCAGATCGATGCGGGCATAAGTTGTCGCGCCAAACAAGTGGAAAATTTCCTTTGAGAAACTCTCGACCTCCGCTTGCATCTCCGGCGCCAGGTCCGCTTCAACAATGTCATAGCATTGATTATAGGCCTCGATGGGATCTAGCTCGCAGCTCTCTTGCCGCAAGGACAAGGACGGCAGCACAGTCAATCCCTGCTCCATTTCCAGCACAGCACTGGTAACAAAGATGCCGTGGACAAATCTCTCGACAATAATCGCCTCGTCAAAGGCAAAGAGCCCGCCGAGTCTGGCGAGGTCCTGGCGTGTGGATAGGTAAGCCAGGCCATAGCCCCCACCCTGCCCGACTGCTTTGGCCACCAATGGGTAAGCTAGTATTGCTTCGATTCTCTCCGCAACTCTGTTTGGGGATAAAGCGGCAAAATCTTGCCGAGACAACAAGATCTGCTCCGGGGTCCGAAGCCCCGCCGAGCGGCAAAGCTCTTTGGACCTATTCTTGTCGTTGATCAGCGCCGCCGCAACGGCGTCGGTGCCAGTATATGGCAGGCCCAGGTCCTCACAAATCGACTGAAGATAGCCGTCGCCGTGATTTTTCCCCTGCACCGCGACAAAAACGAGCTGCGGCTGCATCTCCCGCAGCGTCGCAGTAATCGCCCCGTCAAATTCCACCAACCGGGCATCGTGACCTTTGGCGATGAGTCCCCGGGCAATGTAGCCGGCGCTGGCCGTCGAAGCGGCGCTTTCAGTAGAAGTCCCTCCATGGACGACAGCAATCTTTAGCTTCATGCTTTTGCCACCCTGCACTTCCGCCGGTAGAAAAACTTTCCCCAAAACATCGGCCTGTGCTCCTCTCGCAGTTGCTGTTAATCAGTTTAATGCCGCTATCGCCGTGGCGCAAGCTATTTTATCAAACTCCATGAGCTTATCTCGTTGCAGTAAAATACGCCGAGACAATGCTCTGAAACCAGTGAAAAAGTCGGCGATTAACAATTAAGATTTAACAGTGATCAATTTAGGTGAGAATTATTAGCATAATTCCTTGAATTTTTTGAGAAATTGGGCAAAAAGTTTATTTTTGCTTCCAAAATTATTCATCGTGAACTGTGAATTGTTAATGAAAAGCTAACAAGCTTTTTCCCGTGTTTTTATTCTAGGGTCTGCCGGGCCGCCATCTCAAAGAACAGCCCCCGCTTTTCCATCAAGGCGGCGTAATCGCCCTCTTCGACAATCTTTCCCTGGGCCAATACAACAATCCGGTCACAATGCCGAATCGTCGAAAGACGATGCGCGATAATCAGCCGCGTGCACTTTAGCTCGGCGATGCTGTCTGCCACCTTTTTTTGGGTAATATTATCCAGGGCCGAAGTAGCCTCATCAAAGAGAAGAATCTTGGGCTTGGAAACGATGGCCCGGGCAATCATCAAGCGCTGCCGTTGCCCCCCGGAAATCCCGCCGCTCCCTTCACTGAGCATCGTGTGCATCCCCATCGGCATCGCTTTGATCTCGTCCTCGATCCCGGCAATTCGTGCTGCTTCCCAGGCATCCTCCAGTGTCTTCCACGGAGCTGTAACGATAATGTTGGAAAAAATATCCCCGGCAAAGAGTTTGCCGTTTTGCAGATCGACGCCGATACATTGCCGCACCGAGCGCAGGTCAAGCTTTTCGATATCCTGGCCATCGTAGTAGATTGCCCCTGTTTCGGCCCTTTCAAACCCCAACAGCAAACGGAGCAAGGTCGACTTGCCGCAACCTGTCTTACCCACGACAGCGACGTATTCCCCAGATCGAATCTTCAGACTCAAATTGTCCAGGATTAACGGTCCGTCCGTGGCATAGCGAAAAGTCAGATTGTTGATCTCGATACTGCCGGATAGGGTCGTCACAATTTTCCTGCCATCCGTCAGCTCGGGCGCCGTCTCCAAAATCGGACAGACCATTTCCCAGCTTGGTTTAATCGTCGCGACAGTGGAAGCGGCACTGGAGAGAGCCATCACCCCGGCGCTGACAACACCATAAGAGGTAATAAAGGCGATATAATCCGCCACGGAGACACCACTTGAGGTCGCCGCAAAATACAAAAAAATGCTGCCCCCGA
>CAZWXO010000016.1:0-11107 GCA_964637885.1 uncultured bacterium | reverse complement strand
GAAACATTTTCCGGCGCTCAGGCTTTGTTGACCCTGATGCCACCCGCAATCGTCGTGTTAAGACGCAAAAGCAAAGGCGGCGAGTAATTTAGCTTGCCCTCTTCTTTGTAGAGCTTCGCCCACTTCGCAAAAGCCCTCTTCTCGCCGCCGGTAATCTTTATCTTTTGAACTCCGGTAATCAGCGCATAGACAAGCCCCGACAATCGCGCCGAAATCTGCATTTGCCGCCGCGTGATTTTTAGCTGGACCAAAACAGACACCACTGAAAAGACCAGGGAAAGGAAAATTATCAGCATCCCTGGCCAGACAAGGGGAGGGGCAAAGCTAATCATCTGGGGAATATAAATCAGGGAAAAAGCTGCCGTCAGCCCTGTGGAAAGTACCGCACCAGAGATAGCGCTGCATAAAGAGTTGATATTCATCAACCGATTGCCCAGCTCACCGGCCGAATAATCTTTAAAAAAAGTAGCTGGCAAGGCGAACAGCCGCATCATCGCCGCCGATTCCACACAAATATTAAGCTTGCTGCTAATGCGATTCTGAGCGACTGCCTTCATCACCATCAGGATCGTCCCGGCAATAGCCGCACCCATTAAGAGTGCCCCAACGGGATAAATCGCCGACAAAATGCCAGCAGGAATGACACTGGCATAAATCTGCTGATTGATGTAGGGTAGCACCAGCCCCAGCAAAGCCACCGCCAAACCCGCCCCCAACAAAGCTGCCACATCCCCACCGTTAACGCTGCGCAGCATAAAGACAAGCAAGTCAATTAATGAGAGCCGCCGCGGCGGAAAAGGCCGATAAAAAACAAAGGCCGCCTGATTAAGCTGCGCCGCCATTTTTCCTGTCACCCGGGTAACTTGCCGGGTTTTTATGTCGAGACACGCGTAGCCGCTAAAGCGACCCGGACGCAAGACAACAATCTCGCCACCCGCAGTGCTGCCCAGCATCACGCCGACAGCATTTTTCCACCACTGACCTTTAAGCTCGACCCGGCGACGCATAATCCCCGTGGGGTGCAGCATGTATTCCATCTGAGCGTTAAGATCGACCAGATCTTCCGGCACAGCGGGCACAGCGGCGCCCAGTTGGCGCAAGACTTCGGCGATTGCCTCCCGGGCGGTCTCCTGGCTGGTGTTGTTTTTCCCGGAGGCAGGTTGCAGTTGCAGGATCTCCGTTAAGTCACCAAAAGCATTTTCAAAAAGCTCCTGATCCATCTCCCGCCGCAGCCTCGTCTGTTCCTCAAAAATATTAAAACTCATCTACACCCCACCATTTTCATCGACATACGAAGTGATCCGAAAACGCCGAAAAAGCCTGCTGACTTTTTCGCTAACAATTAGGTGATTCCCTTTATTCGCTGCTGACCAGCTCAGTATAGAGACCACCCTTGGCATACAGCTCCTGGTGCGTTCCCCGCTCCTTGATAACCCCTTGCTCCAAAACAATGATTTCGTCACAGTCGCGAATTGTCGAGAGGCGATGCGCGATAACGATACAGGTCGCGCCGATATTGCGAATGTTCTGCATCACCTTTTCTTCGGTTTTGGCATCCAGGGCCGAAGTAGCTTCATCGAGGATAATGATCGTCGGCTCCTGGGCCAGGACGCGGGCGATTTCAAAGCGCTGCCGCTGTCCCCCCGAAAAATTGTTGCCCCCCTCTTTGACGAGATGGTCGTAACCCCCCGGCCGCGAGACAATCGTCTCGTGGATATCCGCATCCCGGGCCGCCATAATCACAGCAAAATCTTCAATGGAGCGGTCCCACATCCGGATATTGTCCGCCACCGTATCTTCAAACAGAGTGACTTCCTGATCGACCATCGCCACCGAGCTATGAAAAACATAGGCGTCAATCTGCTCCCGGGGATGCCCGTCAAAGAGGATTTCGCCCGCTCCCACGGGATACAGGCCTGCAATCAGCTTGGCCAAGGTGGATTTACCGCTGCCACTGCCGCCGACAAAGGCAATCGAGGCCCCCGGTGGCACCTTGACGGAAAAATCGTGAATCAGGGGAGCGGCCAGCTTGCTGTAACCAAAACTAACATTTTTTAGCTCCAGATCCCCGGACAGCTTGCCGGACTGGAGCCTCGCTGCCGCTGCTCCTTCGGCGGCGCCAAGTGACTCCGCCGGATAATTCATCACATCGTCAATCCGCTCCATCCCGGAACGCATGGTGATAAAAGACTGCCCCACCGAAGCGAGCTGATTGACCGGTGCTAAAAACATCGTTAGGAAACCTTGAAAAGCCGCCAGCATGCCAATCGTAAAGTTGCCGGCGAGAATCATGTACACCCCGGTCATTAGCACCAATATATTCGTGCCTTGCTGCAAAACCGAGGGAATTGCTCCAGCGTAGAGATTAAACTGGGTAATCCGCGTACTGGCGTTCTGCTGTTTGGCGAAGTATCCCGCCCAGCGCTCAAAAAAGCCATTCTCCGCCCCGCTGGCCTTGATACTTTCAATCATCTCGATCCCCGAAACACTCACCGCCGCCAGCTTTCCCGCATCCCGCATCTCTCCCCGGCTAAAATCCATCTGCTTGCGAGCGACATAGCGCATTACCCATAAATTTAGAAAAGCCGTGGAAATGCCGATGAGAGTCAGCACCAAGCTATAATTAATCATCACCAACAGACAAAAGATCAGCAGACAGACATTCATGAAAACCGGCGCCAGCTGGCGCAGCAGGACTCCAGCCACCTGTTCGTTGGATGCCTGACGGGCCGCGATATCGCCGGCAAAGCGCTGCGAAAAAAACTCCATCGGCAGCCGGAAAACGTGCCACAGAAACTCCGCATTGGCGACGATGGCAAATTTTCCTTCAATTTTCAGCCAATGCAATTCCTCGATGGCCGTTGCTACTACTGAGAAAATCAGGGTGACGATCATCGCCAGGAGAAAAGGCGTGACCCATTCCGGATTCTTGTAAGACAGAATATCGTCGATAAATATCTTGGAATACAGCGGGACGATTAGGCCGACGGCTGCCACTCCAATTCCTGTCAATATGACAAAGATGAACTGAGGCATCGTGCCCTGCAATCGCTTTTTGGCGAAGGACCAGACACTTTTTGGCTTGCCGGCGGCGACAAATTCCGCTGTTTTGCTAAAAGTCAGGACGATCCCCGTAAAGGAATGATCAAACTCCTCCAAAGAAACTTCCGCGACCCCCCGGGCGGGATCGTTAATCACTACCTTGTCCTTTTTAAAGCCGCTCAAAACAACAAAATGATTAAAATTCCAATGAATAATCGCCGGCAATGTAATGCCCCGCAAATCCTCTGGTTCCATTCGATAGCCCTCGGCCGTGAGCCCATAGTTGCGAGCGGCCAGAACAATGTTTTTAGCACTCGCCCCATCCCGGGAGACCCCGCAGTCAGAGCGCACTTCTTCCAGGGGCAGCCATTTGCCATGGTAAGCCAAAATCATGCACAAAGAGGCCGCACCACATTCCAAAGCTTCCATTTGCATGACAACAGGGATTTTAGCCACTTTGGGCATCGGACCGACCTCCTACTAAATAAAATCCACTCAGCGACCCAAGATTAATTCGTAGGGTTTGCGCTCCTGGGTAATAATAAGAATCTCGCAATGCGACCCGCTGGAAAGCAAAACCTCCTGCCCTTTGGGGCTGGACCAAAGCAGCTCACCGTCCTGCCGGCGCAAAGCAATTTTAACCTGTAATAGATTCCCCTTAACCAGCAAACCTTCCACAAAGTCCAGGTTGCCAAAGGTCTCGATAATTTGCTGATCCGTTACAGGCGCATCGCCGATGCTCGCAATTTGGCCGTAAATATACCCATATTCGGCGCGAGGGGCGTACTCCGGAGAGACCTGAACCTCCATCCCCGTCTGTAAGCGCTTGGCACTGCCTAATGGGACAAAACAATAGATTTCTTCCACCTCGTCTGCCTCCGCAAAGGCAACCCCCGTCACCGTCACCGTCTCGGGAATACTTCCAGTCAATCCCCAAAAAACTGCCCCGGCTAAAAAAATGAAGAGCCCCGCTACCAGTGCCCATGAACTGATACTGGTGACTTTGATATAATCGTTTAACTGCTCAGGAGAAGATATCCTTTCCAGAGGGCTCTTTCGGAACAAGTCATTTTCCATACTCATCTCTCCTTTGCTAATCGACAACAATCCCAACCCTTAAGAGAACTTCACGATGCTTAGACCCCACCATTATACCTTGATTAATCCCTTTACTCTATAAAGCCTGGGATTTAATTTTCGTTAAAGCCCAGGCGCGGAAAGCGAACTGGCGGATTGGCCTTGCCTGATTCTTGACAATATTTGTTACAATAATGGCAGCGATTATCAATTATGATTACAAATTAATAATTAACAGTGAACAGGAGTAAAAAGATGCAGACACTAATCCTTTATGACAGCCAAGCCGGCAGTACGGAAAAATGCGCCCACCTCATCCAGACAAGCCTAGGCGAGACAGCCTCGCTCTGCTCCGTCGAAAAAGTCGATGCCACAGCACTAGAGCTGGCCAGCGGCATCATCATCGGCAGCCCCATCTACATGGGGACCATCACCAAAAAAACTGCGGCTTTTTGCCGCAAAAACGCCGCTCTTTTACAAACCAAGCGGCTGGGACTCTTCCTCTGTGGCCTCAACGTCCACGATCCCATCGCGATCGTCGACGCCTCTTTTCCCGACGAGCTGACCAAAGTAGCTGTCGCCAAAGGCTTTCTGGGCGGGGCGGTTAATCTGAGCAAGCTCAATCCCCTCAAGGCGATGATGGTCGCCGCCGTCACAAAAAAGGATCCCCGTTTTCATGGTATCGATCTCAAGCAAGGCTTTGACGGCCTCGACGAAGCGGCCATCCGGGAATTTGCCGCTGCTTTTCAGGCCTCCACCGCGATTGGCTGAAAGGTCGCCACATCAAAATAGCCTTGATCGGTGATTTTAAGCTGCGGGATGACCGGCAACGCTAAAAAACTGAGTGTCATGAACGGCTCGATGTCGGGCAAAACCTGAAGCGACTCGTGGGCAATCTGGCGCAACTGGCGCAGCGAGGCGGCGACTTCCTCCATGGGTGCGGCGGACATCAGGCCCCCGATGGGAAGACCCAGCGAGCCCGCCACCGACCCCTGGGCGACGACAGCGATGCCTCCCTGCAAACGGATCAACTCGTTGACGGCGAGGGCCATATCTCGGTCCGAATCCCCGACGACAATTATATTATGTGAGTCGTGGGCGATGGAGGAGGCAATCGCGCCATTTTTTAGGCCAAAGTTCTCCACGAGGCCGATGCCGATATGCTGCCCCCGGCCATGCCGCGCCAAAACGGCGATTTTGACAACATCGATTCGCGGATTGGCGACAAAATCCCCTGCCTGATCTTGATAAACACGGCGCACTACTTTCTCGGTGACAATCGAGCCGGGTAAGACGCGAATAACATGGACGACATCCGAACTCAGCGGCAACCGCAGCTGCTCCGGTACGATCGGCGCCAGCTTGACAGTGTTGATAACGGCAAGATCCGAAGTCGCCGTAGTCGCAAAGAGGGCCTGGTGGTTTTCGGCGACCAACTCCCCTTTTTTGTATACGCGCCGGACGTTAAAAGCTTCTAAATCGTCGACGACAACCAGATCGGCGTCGTAACCCGGTGCAATCGCCCCGATGTCCCGCAAGCCGTAGCAAGTTGCCGGATTAATCGTCGCCATCTGGATCGCGACAATCGGATCCGTCCCCAAAGCGATAGCACGGCGGACATTGTAGTCGATGTGCCCCTCGGCCAAAATATCCTCGGGATGCTTGTCGTCGGTGCAAAACATACATCGATCCTTGGTTTTGGCATTCACTCCCTTGATCAGTACATCCAGATTCTTCGCCGCCGAGCCTTCCCGTATCGCGATATACATCCCGAGGCCAAGGCGCTCGTCCATCTCGGCCAAAGTCGTGCACTCGTGCTCGGTACGGATGCCGTTGATGACGTAGGCGTTGAGCTCCTTGCCTGTCAGTCCGGGGCCGTGACCGTCGATGATCTTGTACAGACAAAGATCGATTTTTTCCAGCATATCCGGATCGGCATTGATCACCCCCGGATAGTTCATCAACTCACCGAGCCCTAAGACTTCCCGCTGATCCAGTAAAGTCCCGAGGGCCGCCGCATTTAAAACGGCTCCGGCGTGCTCAGTGGGTGTCGCCGGGACACAGGACGACAGCATAAAAAAGCCATTGAGTTTAGCGTTTCGCGCCGCGGCGATCATGTAACGGATGCCGTCGAGGCCGCAGACATTGGCGATTTCGTGAGGATCGGCAATCATCGTCGTCGTCCCCCGGGGCACAACTATCCGATCAAGCTGCTCCGGTGTTACCAGGGAGGACTCCATGTGCACGTGGGCATCGATGAGACCAGGGACGACATAGGCCCCGCCAAGGTCGACCACTTCCTCCCCGACATAGTCGCCCAGTCCGATAATTTTGCCCGCCGACACTGCAATGTTCGTTTCCAAGATGCTGCCATTAAAAACATTCACGACATGACAATTGGTTAAAATTTTCTCCACCGGCCGGCGCCCCGCCGCCAGATCAATGCGTTCTTTCAGGCGCTCCAGCCTGCTCTGCTTGCTCTCATCCAGATAATTCATTGCCATCTCTCCTTAGTCTTTACTCACACAAACTACTCAAGTGTAAAATCCTATATTTTTCGCAAAATCTTTTTCGTTGTTCGTTCCTGCTCTTTATATACTATACTGCATCCGAGGCAAAAACCCTTGTCCCTAAAAAGAAAAATTGACGAGAAATTCAGCTATAAGGTAAGATTAAGCAAAGGAGGGGAGACAATGTCAACTAAAGCTGATTTAAGCGGAATTCTTCCTGTCGGCAAATCTGACCGCGTCGTCATCCTCGACATCCTGCGCGGCTTCGCCATTTTTGGCATCCTGGCCGTCAATATTTATGGCTTTGCCACGCCTATTTTTCTCCCCGGCTACATCCCGCCCGTCATTGCCGGGGCAGACAACATAGCCCAAAATTTGATGATGTTTTTTGCAGAAGGAAAATTTTATGTCATATTCTCCTTCCTCTTTGGCCTGGGGTTTTCTCTGCAGCTGAGCCGGGCCGAGGCCAAAGGCATCAGCATCCGCTCCTTTTACCCGCGGCGGCTCGGATGGCTTTTCCTCTTCGGCTTGCTCCACGCCGCTTTCCTGTTTATCGGCGACATCCTCCGCATCTACGCCCTGCTGGGCTTTGTCTTGCTGGCCTTCCGCCGTTGCACCGACCGGACCCTGTTAATCTGGGCCGGGGTATTTTTCTCCCTTAACTTTTTAATCATCGGCGCCCTCGGCGGACCAGCTGGTGGCGGCGAAGAAATACCGGGGATGGACATCGTCCTCATGGCCCGGAGCGTTTATAACGGAACAGCTTTCTTCCCCGTCCTTGCCTTTCAAACAGCCGGCTCGATCTTTTCTTTTGTCATCATTGCCCTAGCCCAAGGGGGGACAGTCATGGCACTATTCCTCGCCGGGATGGTCGTCGGGCGTCACAAATATCTGGAGAAATTGCCGGAATACCGCCCGCAATTAATCCGGATCGCCATTGCGGGACTATTCCTTGGCCTGATCTTTAACAGTATTTTTGTCTTTTCGACCAACCCGTGGCTGATAAGCCTCGGCTTCGTCTTAGGATCTCTGACCCTTGCTTCGGCCTACTGCAGCGGCCTTTGCCTCTTCTCCCTCAAAGCGCTGGGGCAGCGGCTACTGACGCCGATCAGCCGCGTCGGACGCATGGCGCTCACCAACTACATTATGCAATCCGTCATCTGCGCCTTTATTTTTAATGGCTATGGCCTAGGAATGTACGAAAAAATCGGAGCTGCCGGACTATGGGGCATCGTCTTCGCCATCTATTTTTGCCAGATTATTTTCAGCACAATTTGGCTGTCCCGCTTCCGCTTTGGCCCTTTGGAGTGGTTCTGGCGCGCCTTGACTTACCGGCAGCGGCAGCTGGGGTAAGGAATTTGGCAATGCACGATTCACAATGCACAATTCACAATTGGATACGAGGGGACAGTCCGAGACCACTGAAAAAGTCGGCGATTAACAATTAAGATTTAACAGTTAACAATTTTGGTAAGAATTATTAGCATAATTCCTCGATTTTTTAAAGAAATTGGGACAAAAAGTTCGTTTTTGCGTCCATAATTGTGAATCGTGAATTATTAACGAAAAAAGCCTAATGGCTTTTTCCAGTGGTCTCGGACGGTCCCTGCGTATTCTTCAAGTAAATCAGCTCTTCCCTGGGCTGGCTTGGCTAACGCGGCATCCTTGCCGCTTTTACCCCAAGCGCTCGAAAACCAGCAACGCTTTTCTCATTTCTCACCCACAAAATTTGTTCTGGTGATTTTCCTGCTACATTCTTTTTGAATGCTTTTATTACGGAAAAAAAGATAATCAAATCCGTCTTTTGAAGATACATTGTGAAGAGTTACTCAACTATAGGTATGTCAAATTCTGCGTCCCTATGGCGTATTAAATCAAGGCATTAAAAATTGTAAATCAAATAAACGACAAAAAACATCATATACTAACGTATATTTGAAATAGGGCAGATGATGTGATAAAATCAAATAAACGATAATAAAGTATATTTCTTAACGTATATTTGAAAGGAAGAAAAATAGATGGTAAGTCTTAGCAAGAGGATATTATTAAATAAATTCCGTGACGAGTACTTAACAATCAAAGATCTTCTAGCAGTAGGGGAATCTTTAGGGGAAAAAATAGAAACGAGTACTGCTGTCTGGACCATGAATAATTTAATAAAAAGCGATGAAGCAACCAGAGTTGGGCGTGGTGTATATTACATGGCCCCTCCACGAGAATACAAACCTCAATTATCAGGGCTTGGTAGAACGGTAGAATCTTTCATGGCAGATCGGTTTAAATACACGCCGGTTATCCTTTTAGATAGCGCATGGCTGCACGGTTTTATGGAGCAACAGCCGTTCATGACAACAATAGCAGCAGAAGTAGATGAAGCCGCTATAGAGGGAGTGATTTCTGCTCTTAAAACTATGGACTACGAAGCGGTACCAAAAAATGATTTCCGAAAAGTCGAACCATATCTGAAAACGTCCGAACCGATTATAGTTACAAAATCTCTGCGGTTATCTCCGGCCACGAAGATCGGCAAAACAATCAGCCTGGCAAAGCTAGAAAAAATGCTGGTTGATATTGTTAGCGAACCTGAAATTTATTCGCAATACCAGGGGTGGGAGATGGAAAATATTTATATTAATTCGATCAAGGATTATGACGTAAATTTTTCACAACTTCTAAAATATGCGTCGACAAGGAATAAAAAAGACCAAGTAGTAAAAATGTTAGAATTAACTGATAAATATAAAAAATATAAGCAGGTTAAAAATGATTAATCGAGAGACATTTTCCATAGAATGGGTAAATAAAATAAATGAAGAATTACATTGGAAAAGGCCGGGTAACCAATTGAAAAATATCGAAAAAGCAATAACGGCGTTGTATTTGCTTGAATGCCTAACAGAAAGTGATCTCAAGTTTATTTTTAAAGGAGGAACTTCGCTTCTTTTATTGTTACAAAAGGTTCAGAGGTTTTCAGTCGATATTGATGTTTTAGTGGACGATATAGATGATTTTAATAAAATAAGCCTTCAGTTTTTTAAAGAATTGATAGCTAAAAATGATTTTTTTACTGAGGTCACGGCGGATGAAAGGGAGGGCGATGCTCTAACTAATACATATCACTACAGATTTTATTATGAGCCCTTTGTTAATCAGGGCGAAAAATCCTACATACTATTGGACGTATATCATAGTCACAATTATTACGATGAAGTAGTTGAAGCCGAAATATGTTCAGATATATTAAATACAACAGGAAAAAATGCCACCGCATTAATACCATCAATAAACTGCTTGTTAGCCGATAAACTAACTGCGTTTGCACCTGAAACAATAGGTATTAGCTTAGCGGCAGAGCCGGGGAAGCGTCCAAAACGTGTCGAAGTGATGAAGCAACTGTACGATATAGGTAATCTTTTTGAACACTGTGATAAATTGCAGGCAATTATAAACACATATAAAAAGGTTGCAACATATGAAATAGAGAGACGCGACCTATCAATAACCTACAGTGAAACACTTCAGGATACTCTTCGGCATGCTTATATATTAGGGTTTGCCGGGTTAGAGGAAATTGAAAAACATAAACAATTTATGGATGGATTAAAGGATTTTAGAAGATTTGTGGCTGATCTTAGTTTTGATGAAACGAACGCCATCTTAATGGCGGCAAGAGTCGCTTATATAACAACTTTAATTATTGTGGAAGGAACTGTTGTCGAGTTTTATTCTGCCGATATTGGCATGGAAAGTTGGGGAATTAATAAGAAAGGGTATGAATCTTTTAATTCATATAAACAAAGTAATCCAGAAGCTTTTTATTATTGGTTTAGGGCGATAGAAATAAACGCATAATAAAAAATGGAAAAAATATCAAACTTACACTGTAAAAAAATAAAAACTCCGATCATTATGAAAGACCATTCCGCAGGAATACCACCACCACAAAAAGGGGCTTCAAAAAAGAAAAGCAGTCACTGGTTTTCTTCACCCTTTGGGTCGCCAAATACAGCCCTTCCCTGGGCTGGTTTGGCTAACGCGGCATCCTTGCCGCTTTGAATCCGTAGGGACAGTCCCTGCGTATTCTATGAAAGCAACGTCCCCTTGTATCTAAATTATAATCAACGCAATGACAATATAACGCTGTTTTTATATCACCGCACTGATATATATACAATGCATCGTTAGCAATGGCTTCACTTGGCATTGTTGATAACAACACCTTCCTCGAAGTCGGGACCGATAAATTAATCGCCAGCTAACGAAATGCTACGGCTTAGGGTATCCTCAACCACATCGTCGTCTTTGCCCGCACCCAGAATCACCCCGATGCTCGGGTTCACTTTGGCCTTTTTGGAATTGGCGCGGTAGCCGACGGCGATAATGGCTCCTCGAATAAATGACTTTAAGTGTCCTTCCTTAATATCTTCAGATAGTCCTCGTAAGCAAAAACTCTGCTTCTTCTGACATCCTCTGTT
>CAZWXO010000015.1:25080-29524 GCA_964637885.1 uncultured bacterium | reverse complement strand
AAAAAGCCTGACGCTTTTTTTTAATTAACAATTAACGGTTAACGATTAATAATTTCGGACGCAAAAACAAACTTTTTGCCCCAATTTCTTAAAAAATATGGAATTTCGCTCATAACTCGCTTCGAAATTGTTCAACGTTTATCTCTATCTCGATTAACGATACAAGTATCAAAATTAGAATTGTCAAAAACGCAGTTTTAGTTCTCTCTATTGTTAATTGTTAATCGTTAATTGTCCCGGTCTTTTAATTAGAATTGTCAAAAACGGAGTTTTTGTTTCCTCTATTGTTAATTATTAATTGTTAATTGTTAATTGTAATGTTAATTGTTAATTGCTAATCTCCGTCCGCCGAACCTGCTACCAAAGCAAGGGCGCGGCGCCCAACGCAAAAAGAAAATGGCGGGAGTGGGTGAGAGTCGAACCCACCCAGGCAGGGCTACTGCCCGCACACGGTTTTGAAGACCGGGAGGCCCACCGGGACCCATCCACCCCCATGCACCAAGTCCACGCTCATTATATCATTATTCTGATTTATGCAAGCATTTTCCTCGAAAAGTATAATTATTCATGTCCCCCAGCCGGGACCAAGCGATGTGGTCGCCGAATTCCGACTCATCCTTTCGGCACCCTGCCGAAGAACAAGCACGTTGATAATTAATGCAACATAAGTGCCAAAAAACACTTTTCCCTAGTTTAGGAACCCCTCGAGACAGCAGAAAAGTCTGCGTGCCATTAATCATCCTGCACTAGTTGCTGACTGTTGCAGCAGTCTTGGATCTTTTTATCCTATAGCCGCAGAGGCTTGTTAGTCTTGCTGAGTAACTACGGCTTGGTAATATCGACGTATTGACCCCGCGTCGCAGCGATGAGGTCCGCCGGAGCGATTTCCATCTGAAGACCGACCCGCCCGGCGCTGACCAAGATAGTCTCCCAGAGGATAGCCTCCTCCGCGAGATAGGTGGCATAACTTTTTTTCATCGCGACAGGGGAGCACCCGCCCCTTATATACCCTGTTACTCGTGTAATCTCCTGCAAAGGCAGCATCTCGATTTTTTTTACGCCGGCAACCAGCGCTGCTTTCTTTAAATCCAGCTCCGCCGAAACGGGCAGAATAAAGACCCGCGGCTCTTTTTCCGGATCGATGGTGACCAGTGTTTTAAAAACCTGCTCCGGACTTCGCCCCGTTTTCGCAGCGACAGAAAGGCCGTCGACAGCCCCGGCATCTGCTTGATAAGCATGCAGGACAACACGGTAGCCGGCATCTTCAACCTGGCGTATGGCGTTGGTTTTATCTGGGTGCTTTTCGGCCAACTTTCTCCCTCCGATTAAAACTTAGGTGTCCGTCTTTTTAAGGCCAGGTAAATCTATCCAGGTTGGAGTAGCACCGGCCTCAGCAACCCGCCACTCGTCTCCGGTCGTATCCCAATCAGCTATTTTATTTAAGGACATTTTCATGTATTTACCTTGCGCTGACACCGCGATGGTGTCATCCGCCAGCAAAATTTCTCCGGTCCCTTCAAAAATTCGACTGCTGTCCCGAGTGATTCGCCCGACAATGCGCAGCTCTTCGTTGAGGGGAACCGGCGCATGATATCGCAAATTCAGCTCGACAGTCACGCCCCAGACATCGGGGTGCCCGATCATTATCGCCCGCCCGATTGTCTCGTCGAGGATAGCCCCGGCTACCCCGCCATGCAAGCGTCCCGGATAACTCTGGTGCTCCTCCAAGGGTGAATAGACGGCCACCAATTCATCGTTTTCCAGCTCAAAAAACTCCGCATGCAGACCTAGTTGGTTTTGCCAGCCACAGACAAGACACAAGCGCGAGTTTTCCTGTTTGCGTTTCACCCGATAATTAATCTTTAACACCTCCAATAATATTCAGTGCTCCAGCAATATTTCCCCACGGACCAGCACTTTACAACTACCCCCGACCATAATCTTGATCTCTGGTGCGGGACAAGCGGCATCCCTCAATGTCAAACGACTGCTGATCCGGGACGGTCGCCGCATCATTTCTCCCTGCATAAACGTATTGGCCTCGCCAGGCGCCAACAGCCCTTTTTGGAACAAGTAATAGGTCAAAGCTCCATTAGCTGTGCCAGTAGCTGCTTCTTCATCTATTTCATACAGTGGGGCAAAATTGCGGCAGTAGGCAGTCACCTTGCCTGCCGATGCTACCTCTTCCGGCGAAGGTAAAGCAAAGGCGTGCACCCCGACAACCTCATACCTTCGCGATAGTTCAGCTAGAGCGGGAAAGTCAGGGGCTATTTTCCACAGCGCCACCTTCGATTTCAGGTGCAGCATAATATCGGGCAAGCCTGTCGAAATAATCTGCGGCTCCATGCCAATCTCGGCTGGAGAAACCCCCATAATGCCCGCAATTTCCGCAATTTTGGCCGCTTCCCCGATCGTCGCTATTTCCCTGGGCGTGCCCATCTCCATCAAAATTGTCGGCTCCCCCACCTCAACCGCCAATTTACCAGCCAAGGTTTCGATGTTATAGCTGTTGCCACTCCCCACCATCCCGCAGTCCCGCATCGCTCCAAAAGCTCCGATGGTGGCGTGCCCACACAAATCCACCTCAGCCGCCGGAGAAAAATACCGCAGCTTAAAAGTACGCGCATCTTGCGGTTGCACAAAAACTGTTTCAGAAAACTTGAGCTCGGCCGCCGTCTTGAGCATCACTATTTCGGCAGGAAATGGCTCTCCCGGCTCTAAAATAACGACACCCGCTCCATTCCCCCCAAACAATTCATCGGCAAAAGCTTCGATAATGTAAAATTTCATGATTTCCGGCTCCACTCCCTCCTGTAATGAACAATCCAGTCACAAGGATTTAACCAAACCCACTAACAAAGTCGGCGATTAACAACGGTAACGAAAAAAGTCAGCGGGCTTTTTTCAGTGATCTCGGATTTAATCCATCCTACCATAGATTCAATTCTATAACACTATTTGTCTTCTTGCCAAGTAACCCGCCATTGTTTTTTACGCCCAAAAATAGGCTATACTAATCAAGAAGGAGTTGAGGGCTATGACGGACGCCGTTGTGTTGATTTCGGCTGATACCGAGTGGAAAGAAGTTTGCGCTGAATACTTGCCGGAGCAACAATCTAAATCGCCTCTGGGGAATTGGTTTATCAGCCAGCCCGATTTGGCAGCCTCGGCAAAAGAGATTGTCTTTTTTCACGGCGGCTGGGGCAAGGTGGCCGCAGCAGCCTCCGCTAAATATGTTATCGACCGCTGGCAACCCCAGCTTTTGATCAATGCCGGAACCTGCGGCGGCTTTGCCGGACATATCGCCCGGGGAAGTCTCGTCACCGCCAGCAAAACGGTTATTTATGATATCGAAGAGCGAATGGGAGATCAGGCAGCTGTAATCCAGCGTTATTCCACCGAGATCGGCACGGCTTGGCTGGAAAAAATTAAACTGCCCCATATCCACCCCGTCACCATCGCCACCGGGGATCAAGACCTTGACCCAGAAAAAACTCTCTTTCTCTACCGGCAATACGGCGCCGTTGTAGCCGATTGGGAGTCAGGCAGTATTGCCTGGGTGGCAGCCAGAAATACGACCCCCCTGATTATTCTCCGGGTGGTGACTGACCTGGTCAGCCGGGATGCCGGCGAAGCCTACGGCAACCTCGATCTTTACCGGGCCGCTACCCACCAATATATGATGAACGTGACAGAAGCCGTGCGTCAAGTCATCGGTACACTTTAGTTGCAAGTCAGCTTTTTTAGCAATTGACTTGCGCTACATCGGGTGACTGCCCAGCCCGATCCAACAAAAAATGCGGCCCCGCCCCGAAGGACAAGCAGCCGCACTACGCAAAGTTTTTTAAATTAATCTTTAATTTTCGGTCTTTTTTGCCTTCGCTTTCTTGCCGAAGCGATCCTCTTTAAAAATCGACAACATTCGACGATAGGCATAACTGGCTGTGTCCGCAAAAGTTCCCTCAGCTGCAAAATAACGATAGATTGCTCTTTGCACCGATCCCTGTGTATCTCTAACCTGATATGCCCTTGAAACAGCTACTGCGTTTTTCATGATTAACGCCTCCTTCTGCTCTAAAGATAAACCTTGGAGCAGCTCCAATGTCAAGCAAAAAGGCGTCGCTTTTTTTTCTTTATTTCAAAGGGGCATAAAGACGAAAAAAATCGATACACTGGCCTTGTTGATAGGTAGTGATCGATTGCCGCCCGTAAACGATCCCCGCCATCACCATCCCCTGTTGCCGGGCGTGACAGCGCAAGCCCTCCAGCATCCCTTCAACGTCGTCCTGATATCGCGTCACTGTGAAAAGACAGTTCGGATGCTCCTCCTCGAGCAATTCCGGATCACTAAAGTCAAAGTCCAGCCCGGCCGCAACCTCCATATCGTAGGCAAAGTAATGCTCCATCCGGGCATCTTCCTCCCGATAGCAAAAAGACAGCGTGA
>CAZWXO010000015.1:9110-25070 GCA_964637885.1 uncultured bacterium | reverse complement strand
TAGGCATTGTCCCGATTAATTTTAATGCTCTGCTCCAACTCTCCCATGGGAATCTGCTGGCGGGAGGGGTAGGTTTTCTTGCGCAAAGCTCGAGGCATCGGGCGGATTTCGTAACGCCCCTGATACATAATGCCCTCTTGATGTAGCCTTTGCCAGTTACCCATTTTAATCAGCATGTTCTGCTGCCATTTAAGCTTTTCGGCAAGTTCCGCCCATTTTTTAGCAATGATTCTCTTTTCCAGCTCCGGATTAGCTCCGGCAATAATCTGGCGAATTTCTGCCAAAGACATCCCGACATTGCGGTAAAAGAGTACATCTGACAGCATAAAAACATCTTCGAGGCGATACTGCCGATAGCCATTCTCCCGATTCTTGGCGGGCTGCAGAATGCCCTCTTTTTCATAATAACGCAAGGTATCTGTCGTCACATTTAAAAAATTTGCCACCTCACCGACACTGTACTGCACTTAGCCCCACTCTCCTAAGCAATGCTGGAACATCCTAAGCCAGGGTAGCCCAACAAAAATCAGCTGATATTCTTACCACAAATCAAAAAATAATCGCAAGCAATGACCCATCAACATACCTAGCCCCTAACCTCTGGACACAGGATTAATTTTCTTCTTCTTTGAGCTTCTGTCCTAGCTGCCAGCCATGGTTGTCAGGCATTTCAATGATGAGGAAATGACTATCGGTCACAGCAGCAATCTCCAGTTTTTCCAGGCGGCATTCCATGGCGTCCCGGGCAGCGAGGATTTCGCCGCCTACCCTGGCGCTACCTTCAATCTGCACTAGATAGGCCTGGCGCTCCGCTTCGACAGAAAAATCCAGGGCCCCGCCGGCAGCAACCTCCGCCGCGTAAAAATTGACATCCTGATGAATCTGCACCGGAGCTGCCCCGCCTGTGCGGGACACGAGATGCTGCCATTTACCCTGGCGTCCGGCGGCGGCAAAGCTGTAGTCACCGTAAGCCGGCTCGTGCCCTTTGCGATCGGTCATAATCCAAATCTGCAACAGGCGAAGGGTCTTCGTCCCAAAATTGTACTCGCTGTGAGCCACTCCCGTCCCGGCTGTCATGAACTGGACCTCGCCCCGCCCTAGGGTTCGCTTGTTCCCCATGCTATCCTCGTGGGTCAGTTCACCATCGATGATATAAGTGACAATTTCGATATTGCGATGACTGTGCATCGGAAAACCGTAGCCGGCTTCGATCAGGTCATCGTTGATGACCCGCAAGACCCCAAAATCCAAATTATCCAAGTTATAATAATCGCCAAAGGAAAAATGGTGCAGGCTCGCTAGCCATTCCCGCTCCGACCGGCCCATCGCCTTGCTGTCAATTTTTTTTAGCATCTGTCTCACTCCTTGCCTTTTTCTTTTTCGATTGCTTCGGCTAATTCGTGAAGATAAGTCCAGCGCTCCATTTTTTTAGCCAGCTCGGTGCTACAGGCCTCCTGCTGGGTCAGCAGCGCTTGCAGGCGGAGATACTCTCCACTGCTATCCGCAATTTGCGTCTCGATAGCGGCCAGCTGCGCTTCGATTGCCACGATCTCGTCATCGATCGTGGCAAATTCAACCTTTTCCTGATAGGTAAACCGTTGCCGCCGCGAGCGCTCCGGCCGCTCCGTTTCAGCTTTTTCGGCATCGATCCGGCTAGCAACGCCTTGGCTTAGGCTGGCCTTGGCTTTACCCCTGGCCGCTGCCTCGGCATAGCTTTGCAGATCATTGTGACGAGTGACGCGGCCATCTCCACTAACCGCCAAAAGCCAGTCAGTGGTTTTGTCGAGAAAATAGCGATCATGGGAAACCACCAGTACCGAGCCCTGAAAATACTCCAGATATTCCTCCAGGGTTTCCAGTGTTTCGATATCCAAATCATTAGTCGGCTCGTCAAGGAGCAAGACATTGGGACGCTCCATCAAAACCTTTGCCAGGAAAAGGCGGCGGCGCTCACCACCGGAGAGGTTCTTAATCAAGCTATATTGCAAGACGCCGTCAAACATGAAACGCTCCAGCATCTGTCCGGCTGAGAGCAGATAGCCATTTTCCGTTTCCACGTATTCCGCCGTCTCCTTGATGTAGTCGATTGCCCGCTGCTCCGGGTCAAAGGCGTCATCTCCCTGACGGTAATATGCCACCCGCACCGTCTCGCCGACAATAACCTCTCCCGCGTCCGGCTTTTCCGCTCTAGCGATGAGATTGAGCAGGGTGGTTTTGCCTGCGCCATTAGGGCCGACGATGCCGATGCGTTCGGAGCCGCCCAAGTTTAGACTAAAATCCTTCAGGGGTATCGCCCCGGGGTAGCTCTTGCCGACTCCCTGCAGCTCGATGACCTTCTTCCCCAGGCGGGCATAGGCAACGGGGATGTCAAGCTCCAGCTCCCGGGCGCGGCCCATCTGCCCTTCCAGGGCCTCAAAGCGGAGAATCCGGGCCTTTTGCTTGGTCGTCCGGGCCTGGGCCCCCTGCCGCATCCACGCCAGTTCCTGCTGATACAGCCGCCGCTTTTTCTGCTCGATGGTCTGGGTCATTTCCTCCCGCGCGGCTTTCTTTTCTAAAAATATACTGAAATTACCTTCGTATGTATGTAAACTGCCTCGATCGATCTCGACGATCTTGTTGACGACTCTTTCCAGAAAATAGCGGTCATGGGTCACGAGAATCAAAGCAGCTTTAAACTGGGTCAGGTAGCTCTCCAGCCACTGAATCACCTCCAGGTCCAGATGGTTGGTCGGCTCATCCAAGATCAGCAGGTCGGCGGGCTGAATCAGGGCCTCAGCCAGGGCTACTCTTTTCTGCATCCCCCCGGACAATTCCTCGACGCGCTGGCCTAGAGCCGTGATGCCTAACTGATTCAGCACTGCCCTGGCCTGCACCTCGGCGCGCCACGCATCCAAAGCATCCATCGTCGCCGAGGCGTCGAGCAACTGCGCCTGCAGGCCCGCATTATCCGGGGCCAGGGCTAAAGCTTCAGCTGCCGCCTCATAGCGGCGTAAAGCCAGCATTAGAGGGTGATCCCCCTGAAAAATAAACTCTCCAACAGTCTCGCCGGGCTGGTAGACCAGCGCCTGCTGCAGGATATGAATCTTGAGATTGTTGCGCCGGGCGATATTGCCGCTGTCCGGAGCAAGCTGCCCGGTGATGAGTTTCAGCAAGGTGGATTTACCTGTCCCGTTGATTCCCACTAATCCGATGCGGTCATCGTCTTCCATTCCTAAATTAACATCCTGCAAGAGTCTCTTTTCCGAAAAACTCTTACTGACGTTTTCAAGCGATAGTATATTCATCGTTTCTCCAGCTTGCCAAACTTAATAATCATCGCGTCCACTTTAAAGCCAAGCTCTTTGGCGGCTTTCTGCATGAAGGAGGCTTCGACACCGGAAATCAGAGAGACGACCCGGCCGTGTCCCAAGTACCTGGCTGAGCGCCCGGCGCGGTGCAAATACTCCCGGGCATCCCGCGGTAGATTGAAATTGACCACCAGGTGAAGGTCGGCAATATCCAGTCCCCGCGCCGCCGCATCCGAGGCCAGCAAAACCTGATACTTGCCTTGACGAAATCCGTCCACGGCATTTTTTCGGTCACTGCGATCGGTCACTCCCGAAATCGCACAAACAGAAACCTGGTGATGCAGCAACCGACCAATAATCTCTTCCGTTTGCATGTTGCGGTTGACAAAGACGAGGAGTTTTTCGGGATAGACGGCGGCCGCCAGACGGCGCAAGGTGTCGATTTTATCCCGACTATCCACCTCGATAAAGCCGTGGGTGATGTTAGGGTTGATAGCCGCCTGACTCAAGCGCTCCACCTGGGGATCCTGCATCATTTCCTGCAAAGCTTGCAATGTATCCGAGCGCAAGGTCGCGGTAAATGCCAGCAGCTGGCGGTCCCTCAAGGTCGCCTTGACGATACTCTGACAATCCCGAATGACAGGCTTTTCCGCTAAGCGGTCGGCTTCGTCAAGTACAATAAATTTGACCGTATGGGCCTTTAGTTTTTTAAGCTCCATCAGCTGCACAATGCGGCCAGGCGAACCTACTACAATCTGTGGTTTTTCCCGCAATTGCTCCAGCTGCCGCTTCAAACTGGCGTCCCCGATCAAGAGCTGACAACTGACGACAAGGCCACTGTTCTTGACTATCTTTTCCACTTCGCCTTTTACCTGAGCCGCTAATTCATGGGTCGGCGTCAAGATAATCGCCTGAGTTTCCCGTTTTTCCGGCAGGATTTTACTCAGCACAGGGAGTAAATAGGCCAGCGTCTTGCCTGAACCCGTCACAGCTTCCCCGACAACGTCGCGACCGGCCAGCGCCGGGGGAATCAGCGCTGCCTGGACCGGCGTCGGCTCAATAATCCCGGCAACAGACAACCCTTCGATCAATGCGGGCGTAAGGCCCAGCTCTTTAAAATCAATCATCTTTTTCCCCTTTGACGAACTGTAGCAGTGGACTGATCTTGCCACTGTAGTATAAAAATAAGCGATGCAGCGCCCGGGTGCAAGCGATATAGAGCAACCGCCGATCCAGGGCACTGCGATAGCTGCTCTCGGAGACATCATACACCAGGACGGCGTCAAATTCCAAGCCTTTGGCTCCATAGCCAGGGAGGACTACCACGCCTTGAATCAAATCTCCGGACTTTTCTTCGGCGAGGCGACACTCAGGCAGCAAAGGACGCAAATCGCCCTGCAACGCGACCGCCTCCCGCCTGGAACGGGTCAGCACTGCGATGGAAAGCATCCCCTCCCCTTGCAGCTGGCGAATGTCTGCCAGCAACAACGGCAGCAGCTCGGCTCTGGAGGCTGCCCAGCGGTGCACCGGATCCTTTTCGTGCCGCTGATACGCTTCGATTTCCGTCTTTTCTTCAAGGACGCGCCGCGCATAGCTGTATATTTCAAAAGAAGAGCGGTAGCCCTTTTGCAAGCAGTATTCGACGACAGGTTGACGCCCGAGCACACTGGCTGCCGCGTGATATACATCAGGATCGAACTGCCGGGCGATGGATTGCTGCATGTCTCCCAGCAAGGTAACCCCGGCACTGCGAAATAACATCTTTAGGATTGCATAGTGAACCGCCCCATAATCTTGCGCCTCATCCACCACTAAATGCCGGATTCTCGAGTATTCGCTAGACCCCGACAAGCGCAGCCAGAGGTACATCAAAGCAATGCCATCCTCCTGTCGCAAAGCCTTTCCCAGAGCTAAATTCTTCTCTGTCGCCTGGCGCATCCCCTCGACTGCTGGCGGCAACCCGCCCTCTGGCGCCAGGCGATAAAACAAATTGCGGTCCTTGAAGAGACGTCGATAGATGCCCAAGACATCGACTTGCTTCATCCGTAGCAACTGCCCCTGCAAGCGGCGGCTCTGTTTCATTGACAGCAAGCGACTATAAGATTTTACCTCGAGGTCGTGCTCGGGAAGGGTAGCGACATGCTGCTGTATTTTTTGCAAACGCTGCTTCGCTCCTTGATGAGCGTCTTCAAAAATTCGGCTCTCGATGCGCTGTAGACGCTTAACTAGCGGCATCGACCGCCGGTCCCGCAGGAGGCGCGCCCGTAACTCCGTGCTGCTGATGACAATTTTTCCATCGAGATAGATGTCGGATAGAGGATGGAGGCGCTGCTCGTAGACCTCGAGTAATGCATCGAGCATCTGTAAAAAAGTGGGGGATTTTTTAAACTGGATCGCCTGTTCCTGATCATCCCGCTCGCCACCCTCAAGATTCAGCAAGGCTTCCAATTGCTGGTTGCGCGTCTCCAGCTGTCCTAAATGCGGGCACAACTGCTCCCAGAGCTGATTAAAAGTGAGTTCGGCGACGTTCTCCTCGCCTAACTCCGGCAGGACCGCCGCAATATAAGAGCTGAACAGATTATTCGGCGAAATCACGACGAAATCCTGGGAACGCAGGCCGGTAGCGGCCCCGTTATACAGCAAAAAGGCAATCCGATGCAAGGCCACCGAAGTCTTGCCGCTGCCAGCCACTCCCTGGACAATAACCAGCTGGCTGCAAAGGTCCCGAATGATCTGGTCCTGTTCCCGCTGAATCGTCTCGACAATATGCCGCATCTGCCCGGAAGCATGGCGGGACAAGGCTTCCTGCAAAATCTCATCCGTCACGCGAATATCGGAATCGAAAAAATATTCCAGCTGCGAGCGCTTAATTTTATACTGCCTTTTGAGTCCGACTGTCCCGGTTATTTTGCCTTGGGGCGCCTGAAAGGAAACCGGGCCAGATTCATACTGATAAAAAATCCCGGCAATCGGGGTCCGCCAATCATAGATATAAATCTGATAGGAGTTATCATCCATGACGTTGGCTAAGCCAATATAGATTTTTTCCTCATCCCGGCGCCCCGTCTCGCAAAAATCAAACCTAGCGAAATAGGGGGCCGGCAGCATCCGCTGATACCGCTTCAGCTTCCGCAGCAAGCTATTAATCGAGGCATCCTGCACCGCTGTTTCCATTAAATAATTGTTCAGCTCGGTCATCTTGGTAAAATCGTTGCTGGAATGAGCACCGTTATCCCACATGTCCTTGTTGGCAAGCCGCATCTCTTCGCGGCGCGCTTCGACCAAAGTAACTCCTCGGGCTAGCTCACCGCGGATAAAGCTGACAACTTCCGCTAAATATTTTTCTTCTTCCAGTTGCTGCGTCTTCGCCAGCTCTTCATCGGCTGACTGTTTCTCATCCTCTTCGACACTGCTACTGCCTGGTCTTTCTATGCCCAAACGAGTCCCACTCCTTTGCCATCAATTCGAATAAAAAGCTAAGACATCGAAAAAACATTCTGTCCAAGTTTTTCTTTAAGCTTTAATTATACATCATCCATCACGTCGATGCCGTGTTTTTCTCTGGGCTAACACGGATCCCCGTGGCGAATCAACAAAATTGCAGTGACGCTCTGTGCTAGCTAGTTGACAGCCAGCGATGACTCCCATCTCCCAGATACGGCGTTTATCCCGGGGTATAGCCAAAGCTGACGTGGCTGCGGGAAGGGCACCAGCGTCAAAAAAATTATGGCATATCAAGACTGCTTGAGTTATGATTGAGGAGCTGGCAGTGAATGCTGGCCACCCTGACCCGGCTTATTTGTGAGTGAAAAACTATCGCGAGATGATCTCAATGGAGGTTACTATGAAGAGCAGAACCTTCCCCTATGCCTTATTTAGCCCTTCCGGCAATACCACCGCCCTGCTGCTCGAGTCCGTTCCGGCGCCATACAGGGAAGGCATCATCCGAGAGCTCCTTGAGGACGAGGGTCTGGGTATCGAGCAAGTCGGTTTCCTAGAGGCAGAATCAAGGGATAGACTCGATGCAAAACCGTTAGCCTGCCTCGAAATGATGGGAGGCGAATTTTGCGGCAATGCCGCCCGGGCAGCGGGAGCCTGGCTGGCGATGCAAGCGGCCCAGCCCGATGACAGACAGCTTGAGGTCAGCTTATATGTCTCTGGCAGCAACGATCCCGTGCAATGCTATGTCGAGCTGGAGAGAGACGGAACGCCGCAAAACTGTGCCTGCCAGATGCCGTTGCCCGAGAAAATAAGCTTTTGGCAGGCTGAGATTGAAGGGCGACGCTATTCCGTGCCCCGCATCGATTTTCCCGGCA
Source organism: uncultured bacterium (assembly GCA_964637885.1). Taxonomy (GTDB): domain Bacteria; phylum Bacillota; class CAZWXO01; order CAZWXO01; family CAZWXO01; genus CAZWXO01. The sequence goes on along the minus strand of CAZWXO010000015.1, from coordinate 17,467 downwards.
TCACCCACCTGATTTTAGCGGATGTCGAGGCGAGCGCCGGCATCTTACCCCTGCTCGTTGACCAGCTAGGCATCGAGGCCGAGGCCGTGGGGGTCATGTTCACTCGCGAAAACTATCGGCAAATGATTCCTTTGGTCTATGTGGCGGCTACGGGCAGCACCGTCTTTGAAGGGGGCTGTGGCTCAGGAACTGCCGCTGTCGGTGCCCTGCTCGCCTTTTCGGCCAAAGCCTCGATCAGTGCGACGATTCAGCAACCCAAAGGCCACATCACTGTCGAGGCTCACTGCCGGAAAGACAAAATTCAGCACCTTAAGATCGGTGGAGATGTGAATTTTATGGGACGGCACGAAATCGTTCTGGAGGTAATCGAATGAATAAAAAAAGCTTAGGCCCGACAAATATCCTGCTACCGTTACCGGCCGCGCTTGTGCTCTGTGGCCCCCCGGAGCAGCCGAATGTCATCGCTATCGCCTGGCTGACGATTGTCACACCGAATCCGCCGCAGATCGGTCTTTCTGTGGACCATCGGCGCTATTCCTATCAACTAATGACCGAACACCCCGATTTCACCGTCAACATCCCCCCGGCAGCGCTAGCAAAGGTCGTCGATTATTGCGGAATCGCTTCGGGGCGGGAGCATAATAAAATAGCCGAGTGCAACCTGACGTTGCGCCCCGGCCTAAAAACTCCCATGCCGATTATCGACGAATGTCCCCTGAATCTGGAATGCCATCGCAGCCAGACGATTGATTTTGGCACGCACACCTTTTTTATCGGCGAGATACTGGATACAAGGGTGGACGAAGAAAAAATGAACACCAGCTCCCAGCGGGAAATTCCCGATATTGACAAGCTAGATCCCCTCGTCTACTGCTCTTTTGTCCGGGAATACCGACAGACCGGGGCTACTTTGGGCAAGGCATTTTCCATTGGTCGCAAAATATAGCCCCAACCGTCATCGCCAGGGCTAGCTTGACATCCGCGACCTAGCTCACGACAGGCCAGCAAAGCATTCCAAAACAGTTGCTCTCATTGTGGCAATTGCATCCTCGCTAGCTAGCAAAGGGTCGCTGCTTGGCCCGGGAGTCAGCGTGGCCACTGCGACCTGATCCGGAACAACCCGGCGCAGAACCTGGCAATAATATTCAGTCGCCGCAGCGTCGTCCGAAATCCCCTTCAAGGCCACGAAACAAAGCGTCAGCTCGCCGCTAAAGCCTGCTTTGAATTTAGCGATGCGCTCCATGTTTTCCTCGAGAGTCATGCCGGCAACTGGGCGATGGATGCGCTGATAATCCGCCTCTGATGTCACCATAATCTCGACTGTGATCTCATCACAAGCACTCAGAGCCGCTTGAAGTAGCGGGTCAGTGAAAGACCAGCCGTTAGAAAGCAGGCGGACGGTCTTGCCATAGCTTTTAGCCAGGGATACCATTTGCCCGAAAGCCGCATTGGCCAAAGCTTCGCCATTCGGGTCAAAATAGACAACCTGAAAGTCCTCTTCTTCTAGAGCCTTGACATAACGGCGCAGAAAATCGGCCGTCCCTTTGATTTCCTGCACCTTGTTGACCTTGTTAATCGTTTTGCCCAAGCCGCAAAAGACGCAGTCAAAACTGCACGTCTTCTCTGCGACAGGACTGACACCGATTGTACGGCGCCCTGCCTCGTCCGAATACACTTCACTGATAAAAAAAGCCTCCATGCCGGCACCTCCTTATATCCTTTATCATACGATGTGTCCGTTGAATTGACAATAGAATTATAGAAGAGGAAAATACTCTTAGCTAAATGTACCGAGGATAATTAGAAGGAGAACGTGATGAATTTTGTCAGTCTGGATTTTGAAACGGCCACCAACTATGGCAGCAGCGCCTGCGCCATCGGCATCGGCATCTTCGAGGACAATTTACTGGTGGATAAATACTACCGCTTGATTCAGCCACCCCTCAATGAATATATGGCGATGAACGTCCGGATCCATGGGATTCACCCGGATATGACCGAGAACGAACCCGATTTCGCCGCCGTCTGGGACGACATCCGCCCCTTGCTAGAAGGCAAGCTCGTCTTGGCTCATTGCGCCTCCTTCGACATTGGCGTTTTGCGAAAAACGCTGGATTATTACTCGCTGGAGCATCCTGAATTCGACTACGCTTGTACCTGCCAAATCGCCAAAAAAACCTGGCCAGCCTTGCCAGGCCATAGCCTCGACAAGGTCGCCAGACATCTGTGCATCACCTTTAAGCACCACAACGCCCTGGAGGACGCGGTCGCCTGCGGCATGATTGCTCTTGAAGCCGGACGGATGAAAGGGTTATTAGCTGTCGAACCCCTGTTGGAAAACTTAAAAGTCAAGAAAAATGACTTTCTTCCTAAAAAAAGACCTCCATCATGCTGAGCCGGCGGCCACCATTTCTCTGACTCCGGCTGGCGACAAGGGCGGTCGATATTCCTGGAGGAGATGCGCCCCCACAACACCAAAATCAGCCTGGATCAGTGCGACATCCTCCATCGATATCCCTGGAGCCAGGGTGGTGCGGAATTGATGAAAAATCCCGCTTGCCTTGATCAATGCCACACTGCGTTTAATCGCCTCGACGTCCAGATTTTTGACGCCGCAAATTTCGCCATAGCGGCTCAAAGGTGCCTTGAGGTCCATCGCGACATAATCCAGCAAATGTTCCTTCAGCATCGCCTCTAAAACCATCGGACGCGTACCATTGGTATCCAGTTTCAAAGAAAAACCCCGATTTTTTAGTTTGCGGGCAAAAGGAATCAGGCCCGGGCGCAACGTCGGCTCGCCTCCGCTGATAACGACACCGTCCAGCAAACCCCGGCGCGTTTCCAACCAGCCAATAACATCCTCGGGATCGTAATGGCTAGCCCAGGGATTGGTAGCCGGCAACAATCCGGCGTTGTGGCAATAGCCACAGCGCAAATTGCAACCTTGGGTAAAGATCACTGCTGCCAGCTTGCCCGGATAGTCGACACAGGAGGCCTTGACCAGGCCGGAAATCATCATGCGACGCTCTCCGGCAAGCAATACATCAGCCGATCCTTGAACTCTTCTTTTTTCCCCTTGTTATAGTTCTTCACCGGACGTAAATAACCAGTCACCCTCGACCAGACCTCCGCCTCAGCACCACACTGGGGACAGAGGGGCTGCTCGCCCGGCATGTAGCCGTGGGTGTTACAAATACTGAAGGTAGGAGTGATGGAGATGTAGGGCATCTGATAGCGAGTAAAGACTTTGCGTATCAAATCCTTGCAGATCTGAATGTCGCTGATCGCTTCGCCCAAATACAAGTGCTGCACTGTGCCCCCCGTATAGAGGGACTGGAGCTGATCCTGGAGCTCAAGGACCTCGAAGATATCATCGGTATACCCGACAGGTAGCTGCGTCGAATTGGTGTAATAAGGGGTATCTTCCCCAGCCGCGATAATTTTGCCGTCAAAGCGTTTTTGGTCCAGCATCGCCAAACGATACGAAGTGCCTTCGGCCGGAGTCGCCTCCAGATTATAGACATTTCCCGTCTCTTCCTGAAATTCCAGCAAAAGCCCGCGGAGATAATCCATCACCTCCACCGCGAAAGCCAGCCCCTTTGAGGTGCCGATATCTTGCTCCATAAAGTTGAGTAAGGCTTCGTTCATTCCGATGATGCCGATTGTGGCGAAATGATTGTGCCAGAACTTGCCAGTCCGCAGCTTGACATTCTCTAAATAATGCGACGAGTATGGGTACAGGCCCCGCTCAGTCTGTTGCTCGATGATTTTACGTTTGATTTCGAGGGAGGTTTTACCTACGGTGGCGATCCGCCGCAGGCGCTCGAAAAATTCTTCTTTGGATTTGGCCAGATAACCGATCCGTGGCAGATTAACCGTGAAAACACCGATTGAGCCGGTCAACGGGTTACTGCCAAAAAGCCCGCCCCCACGTTTTTTAAGCTCGCTGGTATTCAGGCGGAGGCGACAGCACATCGAGACGGCATCCTCGGGAGAGAGGTCAGAGTTGATATAATTAGCGAAATAAGGAATGCCGTACTTGCAGGTGATGCCCATGAAAGCATCGACGACAGGGCTATCCCAATCAAAATCCTTGGTAATGTTAAGCGTTGGAATCGGAAAGGTGAAAACCCGCCCCTTGGCATCGCCTTCCTGCATGACTTGGCAAAAAGCGAGATTCAGGATATCCATTTCAGCCTGGAAATCACCGTAGCGATCCGGCATACACTCACCGCCGCAAAGGACCGCTTCGTTTGCCATCGTCTTTGGGACCTTGATATCGAAGGTCAAGTTAGAGAAGGGGCATTGAAAGCCCACACGAGTGGGAACGTTGATATTGAAGATAAATTCCTGCAGGCACTGCTTGACCTGCTTCAGGTTTAAATTATCGTAGCGGATAAAAGGGGCACAGTAGGTATCAAAGCTAGACCAAGCCTGGGCTCCGGCGGTTTCTCCCTGGGTAGTAAAGGTGGAGTTGACGATTTGCCCGAGAAATGACCGCAAATGCCGCGCCGGTCCACTCTCGACCTTGCCGGCGACGCCGCCAAAGCCATCCATCAGCAACTGTCGCAGATCCCATCCCGCACAATACGGTCCAAAAAAGCCGAGATCATGGATGTGGCAATCGCCATCCTCGTGAGCCTGGCGCACTTCCTCCGGATATACCTCATGAAGCCAATATTTCTTGGTGAAAACCTCACGCACGTAATTGTTCAAGCCATTGACACTCTTTTGCGAATTGGCATTCTCGCTGATCTGCCAGTCTTTGTCCCCTAAATAATCGGAAAACATTCCAATGGTCGCCCCAATCAAGGCATCCATCTCCCGGGCCGAAGAACGCTTGTGGCGATATAGAATATAAGCCTTGGCTGTCCGGGCATGACCGTTCTCAATCAAGACGTTCTCGACAATGTCTTGCACACCTTCAATATCAGGTGTCTGCTGGGGGTAGCGCTCCTGGATCAACTGGATAACCTGCTGGCAAAGGCTCTCGGCTAAGGCGAGGTCATCGCCTTCGCAGGCCTGGGCGGCTTTAAAAATTGCCTGAGTTATTTTTGCCGGATTGAAAGCTTCCTGGCGGCCATCTCGCTTGATTATCTGAGCAATCATCTGATATCCCCCTGCCCCTAGCTTATGCGAACTGATTATAGTTACAACATATGGGCATGGCAATACTATCAGATACTATATCTGGTGTACATAGTTATTTATGACCATATGACCGGCTTCAGACTGCGCCTTCTCTCTTTCACCTGCTACTATTCCGCAGCGACCATTTGTCCAACATGGCCTTCAGCTTCGCGGCATCGATCGGCTTGGTCAGGTAATCGCTCATCCCCGCTGCCAAACACTTCTCTTTGTCTTCCAAGAGAGCGTGAGCTGTCAAAGCAATAATCGGAACCTGGCTTTGTCCTGCTGGCTCCAATGAGCGAATCCGCCCCGTGGCCTGATAACCGTCCATGACCGGCATCTGGATATCCATCAAAATCAGGTCCGGATTGCCTTCTTGCCAAGCCTTGACACCCTCCGCTCCATCATTAGCGACCAAAGTCCGCCACCCCAATTTTCGGAGCAGCTTGTCCGCGACCATCCGGCTGACAGGCTCATCCTCGACAACCAATGCTAAGCCTGCCTCGCTTGGGGTATCGACCACCGGCAAGAAGAGATTTGAGCCAGGGGGCACCTCTATTTCTACAGCTACCTCGAGGACACAGGAAAAGTAAAAGACGCTGCCCTCCCCCGGCCTGGATTCCACCCACAGACTACCTCCCATCAGCTCGGCCAGTCCCCGGGCAATCGCCAGTCCCAGACCGCTTCCCCCGAAACGCCGGGTCGAGCTACTGTCGCCTTGAACAAAGTTATCAAAAATATGTTCGATTTTTTCTGGCGGGATGCCAATTCCCGTGTCGGAAACTGTAAAGATTAAATTTACCTCAGTCCGACTCCGCACATTGAGCAGACGAACGTCCAAAGCAACACTCCCCGCCGTGGTGTACTTGACAGCATTGCCGACCAAATTAACTAGAATCTGACGCAGACGAAAGCTATCGCCGACGAGATGCTCCGGTATTTCGTCGGCCACGGTAGTTTTAAGGCTGACTCCTTTTTGCCGGGCGACCAGGCGGAACATCCCTTCAACATCCTCCACAAGTGACGCCAGCCCAAAAGGCACTTGCTCTAACTCCAGCTTGCCGGATTCAATCTTAGCGTGATCGAGAATGTCACCGACAACGCGAAGCAATACATCCGATGAGCCCTTCATCAGCTTGAGGTACTCCGACTGCTCCTGATCGAGGGCGGTCTCCGCCAATAACTGGGCAAAGCCCATCAGACCATTGAGGGGTGTGCGAATCTCGTGAGACATATTGGCTAGAAATCTAGATTTGGCGAGACTCGCCTCATTTGCTTTTTCCTTGGCCTGGATTAGCTCCTGCTGATAGGCGTGCAGGCGGGTCAGGTCTACGACAAAGCCGATTCCAGTGCCATCACCAAGATTAGCGCCTTCAACGCGCCAGTATCCGAGACTGCCATCTCGGCGACGATACGAAGTTTCCACGCTGGTTCGCCCTGTGGACAACAAATCTGCAAAGCTCTCCCTAGCCAGATGATGTTCCGCCTCAGGGACCAACTCCAAAAGATTTTTGCCCAGCAACTCTTCTCTCGGGTAAGCTGTCATCTTGCAGGCTGCCGGGTTAACATCCAGATAATTTCCCTGCTCATCGGCGATAAAAATACCTGTGGGAGAGCTGTTAAAATAGTTGCGGAATCTCTCTTCACTTTTCTGTAGGGACGCCTCACTGGCTTTTTCCAAAGAAACATCCCGGACAAGCACAAGAATCTCGCCAGCCTCCGTCAAAACCATGCGCATATCCAGGGTCTGAATCGTGCCGTCGATCTCTAATAGATAGATTGTGCTCTGCATTTCTTTGGATAAAAGTAACTCTCCTAGTAATTGGTCAACCGTCACAGCAAGGTCGTGTGGCAGTACTTGCTCCATCGGTTTGCCAATCAAATCCGGGGTAAAATGCAACAGCGACGCATCCCGGTCGTGATAATCGAGGAATTTGCCCTGACAATCCAAATTAAAGGCCAGATCTGGCAAAGCGCGCAGCAAGGCCTTATTTTTCGCCGAACTTTTTTCCAATTCTTTACTCTGCTCATCTAACTTCCGGTACTGATGCGCCAGCGTTTCCTGCTGCGAGCGGAGTTCTTCCTCGGTGGCGGTCAGCTCCTCGATAACTTCCTCCATCCGTCGCTGATCCGTGATCAGCTGCTGACAATAGGCCTCTTTTTCCTGCAACAGCTGTCGCCTTTCCAAAGAGAAAAAAAGAACCATTCCAATCAGCCCAGTGGCGAGAGGGAAACTTACCATCATCGGAAAACCAATCTTAGCTAAGACAACCCATCCCTGCCCCCCGGGCAATAAAAGCATGAGCAAGAGCACTGCAAAGGTGGTGACAAAGCCCATGAGCAGGAGAAGCTTGAACCCCAGCCGCCTGCCTCCAAAGCTTCCAAAACGCCAATAAAAAATTAGGCCACAGCCGGCTGCAGCAAGGATTGACCCGACCCCGACGTAAGCACCCGCCCCGCCTTGGTATAGGCGAAGCGAGGCCGCCAGCACCCCAGCCACCACCGCTGCCCAAGGTCCAAAAAAAGCAGCCGCTAAACTGATCATGACCGAACGGCCATCGAAAATTAGACCCGGGCTCAAAGTCAACGGATGCAGCATTCCCGCCATCGTTGCTAGACCGAAAAGCAGACCCTGCATGAGCCCTTCCTGCCGGGGTTTATCCAAGGAACGCGGAATGAGGCCGGCCGCCAGGCTTATCGAAACCAAAATACTCAGGTTATAGATCAGCTCAATAAGAATTGTCAAATCTGCCCCTCCCTTCAATGTTTGCTCAAGTATTTAAATGGTCGTAAATTTTACGGATCTCATTCCTTTTGCGGCGAAAAATGTCGATGAGCAGCGGATCAAAATGCTCGACTTCTTCCTCGAAAATAATCGTTTCGCTGGCTTCAAAGCTATACGCCTCTTTATAGCAGCGCTTGGAAGTGAGGGCATCAAAGACATCGGCTAGAGCGACGACCCGGGCGGGCAGGGGTATTTCCTCACCCTTCCGACCGTGAGGATACCCGGCTCCATCCCATCGCTCGTGGTGCCCTTCGGCAATTTCGATGCCGAAACGAATCAAATCGATGCCGTGAAATTCGCGGTCCACCGAGCGCAGCGTATCGGCCCCGATTTGAGCGTGGGTCTGCATCACCGCAAACTCCTGCTCATTGAAGCGGCCCGGCTTGGTGAGCACCGCATCCGGAATCGCCACCTTGCCGATGTCGTGAAGAACTGCCGAGCG
>CAZWXO010000015.1:0-9100 GCA_964637885.1 uncultured bacterium | reverse complement strand
CACACCGCTTCAATATAAGCTTCGTCGATCAAAGCACTGTATTGGGAAACCAGCCGCAAATCCTCTAAAAAACATCTCGTATAGGCGCTGATCCGCTCCAGATGCAGACCCGTCTCCATATCCCGGGATTCCGACAGGCGGGCCATCGCAAAAATCATCGCTAGGTGAGCCGAACTGATTTGCCCGACCTGGGCCTGAACGCGCTGATGAAGATTTTGATTGGCCGCGAGTAAAGCACTTCTCATCCGGCCCAACTCCAAATGATGCCGCACTCTCGTTCGCAGCTCCAGTGCGGCAAAAGGCTTAGGGATGTAATCAGCAGCCCCGGCCGCAAAGGCTTCCTCGACGCTCTTTTCCTCATTGCGGGCAGTCAGAAAAATAACGGGGGTTTCCTGATTGGCTCCAGCCTGACTCTTTAAAAGATGGCATACTGTCAGGCCGTCCATCTCCGGCATCATCATGTCCAGCAAAATTAAATCAAATTTATTTTCCTTAACAAGTTCCATGGCCCGTTGGCCACTTTGCGCAAAGGCTAAGCGGTAGCCGCTATCCCTAAAAACACTGGCCACTAACTGGATATTGCTCGCAATATCATCGACAATTAGTATTTTATCCGCTGTTTCAATTGGCAATGTTTAATCCCTCCCTGATTCGGTGCACGATTTCCGGGTATTCATGCAACAAAGCTTCAAGCCCTTGAATATCAAAGGCACGGCCCGAACGCGCCAGAACCTCACCGTACTCCACCATCACCCCGACTCCGCAGGCCATTCCAGCCTCGTGGCAGGCATCAGCAAAAATGGCAATATTGTCAAAGTAATAAGTCGAGACTGCTGCCCGATAGCTCTCGTCCAATTTTCCGCCAAGCATGGCCCGCATCAACTCGATGTTTTGCGGGGAGCCGGTGTAGCTTTCCCGCACATCCTGCACAGTCAGGCGCTTCCACCTAGCGAGCACCTTCGCATCAGTAACCTGATAGTCCCCCATCACAACTGCTTCCGGACTGGTCCCCGCAATCAACTGGGGATCCTCGATCGCGGCACCGGGCCGCGGCAACTGGACAGGCACCCGCAGGATGAACGTCGAACCCCGACCAACTTCGCTTTCTATTTCCAATTCGCCGTCCATCATCGAAGCCAGCCGCCGACAAATCGCCAGCCCTAGTCCGGTTCCTCCATATTTTCGCGTCGTCTCTCCGTCCTGCTGCGCAAATGCGGCAAAGATCCGCTCCCTGGCCTCAAGGGGGATGCCGATGCCGCTATCCGCTACAGAAAGGCTCAGCTCGCCTGCGAAATCGTCTGCCCGCCATTCCGCCCCTACTTTCACAAAGCCTTTTTCCGTAAATTTAAGGGCATTTCCGATTAAATTCACTAGAATCTGCCGCAATCTCAAATCGTCGACAAAGATCGCCTCGGGGAGATTTTCTCCGATTACAAATACCAATTTAATATTCTTCTCTTCCGCTTTTAGGGAAAAAATCTGCTCGCAATCCGCCAAAAGCGCTGGCAAATTAACTGGACGCGGATTAATCTCCATTTTGCCAGCTTCGATTTTGGAGAGATCTAGAATGTCATTGATTAAGAGCATCAGATTGTCTGCCCCGCGGATGATGCCCGTCAAATAGTCTTTTTCCCGCTCCCCTTCGAGGTAATCAGACAAACGGGAAGCAAACCCTAAGACGGCATTAAGAGGAGTTCGGATCTCGTGACTGATGTTAGCGAGAAACATCCCTTTCATCGCATTGGCCTCTTCGGCGACGGATTTGGCGTGATCCAGATCAGCGAGGGTTTTTTCGAGCAATGTTACATCCCGCAATACAATTAGAAAGCCGGCTTGCTGCTTTTTGTCAGTGTAGAGTGGAGAAACATGTAAATCATAGAAGACGGTCTCTCCGTCTCCATCGACACTGGATATCTGCTGGGAAAATTCCCGCTCCCGAATAACTCTTTGCGACAGGAACTCCCAATGAGGAAAGAAAGAGTCGGCAGCTTTACCAATACACTCTTCGACCGATTTCCCCATCAATTCCGCGGCAACAGGGTTGAAATCGACAAACCGCAGATTCCGATCGACAATGATGATGACATCGCGTAGGTTCTTAAAAATGGCATCCCGGGCAATTGGCGCGATTTCTAAAAATCCAAAATAAAAAATCGCTACCGCAAAGAGAATACCAGTCAATGTCATCGCAATCGGCGTCAAGTCGATGTACGGAGCGGGCAGCAAACGGAAAACGACCAACAAATTTGAAACGATCGGCAATGAAATAGCGGCAAACAACAAATAACCCTGACGCCGATAAAAGCGTGAGAGCTGCAGCATGTCCCGAAACAAGATAATTATGCCCAGGCCAATCAGGCAATAAGAATATACTGTGTGGACCCAGAACCAGGGCCCGTATTCAAATACAAGCAGTTCCCAGTCCTGAATATTTACGATATAAACTGTCGTAAAAAATAGCCGGTGTAGATGATTTGAAAAAACTGCCGCAACAGTCAGGATGGGAACAGCCAATAAGACTCCTGCCAAAATTCCCGGACGGGAGTCATTGCGCCCTCGATATTGCAGAGCAAAAAAGAACCAGGTCAGCGGCACTACTGTGATGAAAATATATTTGCCATAAGCAGCTGCTAACCTTTGACTCATCTCTGGGACTGTCAGCTCCAGAGCATAGAAACAGGACCACATCGCCAATGAGGTCATCATCAGAAAAAGTGGCACAGCTCCTGCCGTATCCCGTCGTTGCCAACAAGCAAAAGCCACTCCCGCCGAAATTAAACAGGAAAAATAGACTAGTGCGACACTAACTTCCATCAGCAATCAATTCCCCGCTACTTGATGATTAATGCTACCCGGCCGCGATAAATATTTTTTGGAGCAGTACCACGTGGGCTTCAACGCCAGATAAGACCTCATTAACAATTTTGGATAAAATTATAGCATAAGTTAATCAAATTTCGTAATTATCACGTTGCTTTCTATGAAATTTAATTGTTGCTAAAAAGCCACCTGCTTTTTAGCAACCCTAGACTCTCCCCGCGCGCCAGAAAAATCTTTCTGCCTAGAGGCTTTCAGCGATTTCATAAAGCAGCTTTTCTGTGCTATCCCAGTCAAGACACGGGTCGGTAATCGATTGTCCAAAAGTCTTCCCATCCACAGGCTGAGTCCCGCTGACCAAGTAGCTTTCAATCATCAGCCCCTTAACCAAAACCCCTATCTCCTCAGATTGACGGACATTAAGCATAATCTCCCGCGCAATTCGTGGTTGCTCGAACCAGGTCTTCATCGAATTAGCATGATTGCAGTCGATGATTACGGCTGGATTGAGCAACTCTGCTTCCCGATACTTTTTCGCCAGAAAAATCAAATCTTCGTAATGATAATTAGGAATATTTCGACCGTATTGATTGGCGGCACCCCGTAGTATCGCATGTGCCAAAGGATTCCCGTTAGTTTGTACCTCAAAGCCGTTATAGATAAAACTATGCGGCAGCTGTGCGGCCTTGATGGAATTAAGCATCACCTTAAGGTCCCCGCTAGTGGGGTTTTTCATTCCGACCGGTTTGTCGATGCCACTAGCGGTCATCCGATGTTTTTGATTTTCCACTGACCGTGCCCCGACAGCATGATAGCCGATTAAATCCTCAAGATAGCTGTAGTTTTCCGGATAAAGCATTTCATCAGCAGTCGTCATGCCCGCTTCCTTCAGGACACGGATATGTAAACGCCTAATACTATAAATGCCTTTTAGCATATCCGGGGCATTTGTCGGATCCGGCTGGTGCAGCATTCCCTTGTAGCCTTCTCCTGTCGTCCGGGGCTTGTTGGTATATATCCGAGGGACAATGACTAATTTCTCCCGAACCTGCTGATAGACCCGCCCCAGGCGGTGAACATACTCCATGACCGATTCTTCGTTGTCGGCGGAGCAAGGGCCGATGATAATGATTTTCTTCGGAGAGTGCCCCTTGAAAACCGCCGCAATTTCTTCATCCTGCGCTTGGCGAGCCCTAATGAGGTCCTCGGTAAGCGGCACTTCGGACCGAATCGTTTCGGCAGAGGGAATGGACCGCAGATACGTGATACCCATCTATTTTCTCCTTTGTCAGTGTATTTAACAGCACACGACAAGCTATCTAAGCATAATTCCCTCGAAAGCTGAGGGTTTTACTCTTTTTAGCTCGCGCAACTAGTCTCTTTTTTTGTGAATGCAAGCAGTGTCGCCACACTCATCCTGATTAGACGTGTTTTCCAATTTACAGGTGATGCGCATCACCTCATCGATATCGGCGCGTTGCAAATCCGTCAAACCTTCAAATTTTATCCCATACGAGTTGCCTAAAATCGTCTCATGGTCGATGCGGGTGACAGTGCCACGAATAATCATAGCTCGTTGCACATGAGCGCCGCCAAAGGCGATGTCCAGCTCGACAGCTTCCCCAATATTTAGCTTCATCTGGGTCCGAACTTGGATTCCTTTGGCAGACATGTTTTCGATATCCATATCCTCCATGATTCCGCTGTCTTTACTGATTATTTCTCCTCCACCATAAACCTCACATCGCATATAATCGCGATTGCTTGTCTTAAAATCCATTTCGCTCACCTTCTATCTCCCGGATTATCGTGCAGCTTCCAGCTACAGATCATTTTTATCATACTCTAAAAAAAACGCGAGCGCCACAGGAAAAAGGCATTTATTCGCAAAATGCTTGTGCTTTCTATCTTAAAAAGTGCTATAATCCACTTTGTAATTAGATAGATACTTCGGAGGTGTGGTACCATGGCAAAATCAATATCAGCACAAGCTCTACGGGAAATGGCCACCGGGAAGACTCATCTGGATATTCCCGTTGAATGGATTCTGACTCCAGGAGCGATTGATTGGGCTCGGGAGAGCGGCTTAACACTTAATTGGGGAGAGATAAAAAAATACGAGCAATTTCGCAAAGCACCAGAAACCTCAGCCTGTCGGGTCGAGCCTGCCATGGAACTAGGAAGCAGTGACTTTGATAGCATCAAAAAAATGATTAAGACAACGATTGCGACTCTGATGCAGCCGAAACCTGGGCAGCACATTCCTCAACATATCAAAGCCGCCGATATTCCTGCCACGCCCCTTGAAACTGGCAAAGCCGGCGATAAAATCACCTTGCAGGATGCGATTTCGGCCAAAAACGCTAATCTATGTGCTGGCATCATGTCCTTCGATCATTGCACCTTGCCTTGGTATTGCGGCTATGATGAAATTGCCTATGTTCTGGAAGGCGAATATCATTTACAGGTTGGAACAGAAAAATTTATCGGGCGTCCCGGCGACGTTCTCTACCTACCCGCCAATTCCGAAGTTGTTTTTGGGTCGCCCCATGCCTATAGCAAGGTCTTTTATGTTACCCATCCTGCCAATTGGGCGGAAAATTCCGCCAAGAAATAATCGCTCGCTGATTTTACTGAACAAATTTAAGGCCAATGGCTCGATTATGCCAGTGGCCTTTTTTTAATGTGGCTATCGGAGTGACCGCTTATATCCGAGAACACTCAAAAAGTCAAATGTGGCTTAGTAGTTAACAATTAACAAGAAAAATAGAGAATTATACCCAATAATGTTCACTGTCAAGTCTTAATTGTTAATCGCCGACTTTTTCAGTAATTTCTAATAACCTGCTGTTGTCCCAAAATCCACTGCAATCGCGGCCCCAGTAATTGGTGCCGCACCTGGCGAGGCAAGAAAAAGTACAGTGGCGGCGATTTCCTCCGGTCTGATAAAGCGAGCCCGTTGCTTTTGCGGATAGTTGGACAAAAGATTCTTTAAATAACCCTCCGGATCCCCACCGCCAAATTCATCGGCCTGAAACTGGATCATCGGAGTATCGACATCCGCTGGACAAACCGCATTGACGCGGACACCCCGGGGTGCGAGCTCCAGGGCCATCGACTTGGTCAGGAGAACTACCCCTCCCTTCGAAGCGCAATAGATGGCAGCCCCTGCGTTACCCACAAGTCCAGCATCCGAAGCGATATTGATAATTGATCCTTCCTGCGCCTCCAGATAGGGGATGCTGTAGCGGCACATAAAAAAAGTCCCTTTCAAGTTAACCCCGATTGTATGATCCCACTGATCTTCAGTCATCGTATCCGAATCCCCCTCGACCCACACCCCAGCCGTATTGATAAGGGCATCCAATTTACCGCCCTGAGACACGGCAAACTCCACCACCTGACGGCAATCTTCGCTGGAAGCAACATTCGCAGCGATATAGGCCAATCGATTATTGTCGGGAGCTATTTTGGCTGCTGTGGCGGCTAATTTGCCTTCCCTGGTTCCCGTAATCACCACATTAGCCCCTGCTTGATGAAAGGCCGCCGCAATTGCCACCCCCATGCCCCCTGATCCGCCGGTAATTAGGATATTTTTCCCCGTAAAATCCATTTTAATCCCTCCCTAAAATAGCTGGCCTTCCGCTTTTTGAAAGCAGAAAAACATGGTTTCGCATGGTTACTTAAGGCTCACACTTAATAACAATCAATAATACAAATGGCTAGGTCCTTTATATTCCTGAATAATGTTCCCTCCATCCACTACCAGCACTTGCCCAGTGATATAACTAGCTTCTGGGGAGGCGAGAAAGGCGATGGCGTGGGCCACCTCGGCCGGAGTTCCCGATCTTCCCATGGGTGTATTTTCCCCGCCGGCCATCTCTTCCGGAGTGGCAGCACCTGTGGCAATCCAGCCTGGCGCCACGGCATTAACCGTTATCCCCTGTCTTCCTGTTTCAATAGCCAAAGAACGGACCATCCCTACTAACCCGGCCTTTGCCGAGGCATAGGCTGATTCCCCTGGGTTACTAACCAAAGGCCCTGTCACCGAAGAAGTGCAGACAATGCGGCCATAGGCTTGCTTTTTCATTATTGGAAGAAGGGCCTTGGTCATATTAAAGGTAGTGGATAAGTTAATAGCCAAGCTGTAATTCCATTCTTTTAAGCTGATATCCTCTAGGTTCTTTAATGGCTCTCCTTGCCCTAAAACAGCCATTCCTGCGTTGTTTATCAAAACATCGACTCTTGCATTATCGCGCACTAAGTCCCCCATGACTTGCAGAACTCCTGGTTCGTCTGTCAAGTCCAAGCAAACTGCCTCCGCGCACCATCCGGCATTTTCCATTTCTAATGCCCGCTTTTTAATCTGGGGCGAGGCATCCACCAAAAAAATCCTATATCCTTTTTGGGCCAGCAGCTTTGGCGTGGCAAAAACAATACCATGTTCCCCGGCAGAACCTGTTACTACCGCGATTTGCTGGTTGATTCCCGATTCAGACATGATTCATCCCTCCTGAATTCTATCCTAACCCATCCAATAAAGGAAACCAATTCCCCAACAAGGTAGATCCACTACCCATAAGTGGTACCTTTTCCTTCAGTGGCGAATGAATAACGCAATCAGCTGAGAACGGGTCTTAACGCCAGTTTTATGATAAATCCGCCCAATGTGCTTTTTTACCGTATCATCCGCGACAAAAAGCTTCTGGGCTATTTCATTATTACTCATTCCCGCTAGCAAACCTTGAAAAACTTCCATTTCGCGAGTGCTTAGGCTATATTGGCTGGCTAGCAATTGCTGTCGCTTTTCTGGATGAATATCTGATTGGTTAACAAAGTGCTTTAAGTGCCACAGCCGATTAGATAAATGCGGCTCAATCTGGCGAAGGATAAACATCTCCGTTTCAGAAAAGTTTCCAGCCTCCCGTTGACGATGCAAGTTAACCACTCCAAGGGATTCACTTGTCCGGCACAGGATAATCGAAGCAACAAAATGGAGTCCTGCCGGAAAAAGGTATTCTCGATAAAAGTCAGTTTTTTCTCTTTCCTCATCCTCGAGCAAATCAGTATCCCTATACACTACTGGGCGCGCGAGGGAAAGAAGAGGGCGCGCATAATCAATAACCTGATATACATCATCATACGCTTTCTGTTTTTCCACTGGGTAATCTACCCCTACCGGACGAACCAGCAAAGCTGCATGGCTTGGATCAAGCAGATAGAAATCGCCCATCTCGTAAGGAATCAAATGGCGCAAGCGTTCTAAAAAGCACCGACGCATATCAACTTCATCGATAATCTCATTAATCGAAAGAACTATATCCGTCAACTGCAGCCATTGGGTTTCTTTTAACAAGCTCAAGCAAAACCACTCCTTGTCCTCTGCATTCTTGGGAATGGGTACAATTATTGCATGCAATATTCATGAATAGCTACGAAAGAAGGTTTCACCATGGCCTGGATGCCCTTCGTCTGCCTAGGAATTGGCTTTATAATCGGCATACAACGCCTCCCCCCTGTGTTTTTCCGATGCATTGACATCACTGTCACCTTGACCTTAATTTTACTGATGCTAACCATTGGTGGTAATATTGGCATCAATGACACGATAATGCCCAGCCTACCCGTCATCGGCTTAAACTGCCTTGTTATTTGTGCCATGGCCATTGGCGGCAGTATCCTATTAACCTTGGCAGCATCGCGCACCTTTATTCCCCTGGAAGAAATTAGCCAGCGACTATGCCATGATCATCTGTCCTTAAAAGATGAAAACGCCGACAACCCTAACGAAGAAAAATCCGGTTCGTCACTGATTTACATCATCCCAGTAAGTGTCCTAGCTGGGATTTTCTTAGGATATTTTATTATACCGAAAAACGCCGGTTTTATCCTGTCCTATTCTTTGATTACTTCTCTAATCCTTCTCTACACTGGAGTCGGTATCAGCATGGGAGCAAATCGCAAGGTTTTTCGCTTTGTTCGCATTCTCGGGTGGCAAATTGTTGCCCTTGCCCTTCTCATTGCAGCAGGGAGCGTCTTGGGAGGCTTCTTAGCTGGTCTTATACTTCGGCTCCCGCCGGCAATCACCATTCTTTCTGCTACTGGCATGAGCTATTATAGCCTGACGGGGGCATTTATGACACAAAACTATGGCATCGAAGTTGGCACCTACGGATTTGTCGTTAATGTCATGCGCGAGTTTTTCACTGTTTTACTCCTGCCACTGTTGATTCGTCTCAGCAAAGGCAGCCCCATGGCCAGCGGCGCCGCGGGGAATATGGAC
>CAZWXO010000014.1:870-29599 GCA_964637885.1 uncultured bacterium | reverse complement strand
TGCCTGTATTTCTGCAATCGCCTTCGCTACTGTTTTAGGTACAGTCAGCGGTTTGATTGTGGCTTCTTCCGGCGCGGTTGCTCATGATCTAATGGACAACTACCTCGGCATCAAGATGACGGACAAGGGGAAGGTCATGGCAGGGAAAATTTCGGCACTGGGTGTCGGAGTTATCGCGATGATTCTCGGGATTCTCTTCCAGGGGATGAATGTTTCCTATCTTGTGGGATGGGCTTTCGCTGTGGCCGCATCAGCTAATTTGCCGGCGATTGTGATGATCTTGTTCTGGAAAAAGACAACTGCCAAAGGCGTGGTTGCCTCGATTATTGTGGGGTTGACTTCAGCATTGGGGTTAATCATGTTCTCGCAGCAAACGTTTAACGAGGTTTACCATCTCGTCAATGTCGTCGCACCGGTACCGATTAACAATCCAGCCATCATTTCCGTACCTCTTAGCTTCGCAGCGCTGGTTATTGTTTCGTTGATGACTGCCAAGAAGGACGAAAAAACAGCATAAACGATTTTTCACAAATCTATCTTCAATTAAAAAGCGCTGGCACATCATGTAGCCAGCGCTTTTTTTATTCAATGATCTCAAAGTCTTTTAATTATTTTGTCTTCGTCTTCAAAGATCGCTTCGATGATGCCTGTCTCGGGACTCCAAAGAACGCAATGCTTTCGAGCGTCGAGGTAGGGCAGAGAAATGAACAGCGTCCCCATAATCTGTGTTATTTGAAAATGGTGAAAGTGACCGTAAATCCATATTTTGGGTTTCGCTATTAATTTATCCCATAGCATCGTCAATAATACCTCTCCGTAATCGCCTTCGGGGCCAGGGCTATAGCCAGCCATAATTATGTTCTCGAAGACATCCTTGGCAAATCCAGGATTGCCGAGCATCCCGATCCCAATGCCGGCAGGACAAGAGTGGGAGATGATGATTTCAGGCGCTAGTGAGTTGAAGCCGGCCAAGGCTTTATCGAGCTCGTCTTGCGTGATGACGTTGCCATGCCGCCGCGTCTGTAGTTGGTCAACGTGCAAAGCACCTCCGATAAAACCTGCCCGGACTCCAGCTACTTCAACGGTGGAGCCACGCTCTTGATAGAAAAGATTCATTGAATCTGTCAGTGTTTTAACTTTAGCCTTGGAGGTTTGGCGTAAAAACCGAAAATGTTCGTGATTGCCGTCGACAAAAAATAGAGGGGCGGGCAGCTTGACATCATTCATGGTGCGCAGAGATTTTTTAGACAGCCCAAAATCACCGACTTGGAATATTGCTGCAAGCTGTTTGCGTCGCGAAACTTTATCAATAATATCAAGTAACTGTAAAAAATCTCCATGCACGTCGCCGATAAATAATATTTGCATCCCTACCCTAACCCATCCGCACAAAATCCATCGTCAGTCTTCGTTGTAAGTTGCTGACTTGGGACATCGCTTTTTTCAACATCGTCTCATCCCAGGAAGTAAGTTCGTCTAAAATTAGAAGATTGTCCTCAGAAAAGTTCATTTTTTGAGCAGAGGCTTGATTTTTAAGGCGCAGTGCTAATAAGAATTCCCAAGCATCGACTGTTTCATCGATGATGTCTGCCGGCAAATATCCGTTCTCTTTTAGAATGTGCAGTCGCTTAATAGTATTTGTCTCGTGGACGGAATTCTGCAAAGCGTATATCCGGGCAAAGTTTACAAAATGAAGCATTGTTCCTTTTAAGTTTACTGAATTAGCAGCCTTGCTGTCGGAACGGATACGACCTAAAATATCCGACGGCAGTTTGAAATCCAAGGTGCTTTGGGCAAGGTGGAATAGAAAAATCTGCCGCTGCTTGACTTCATCAAAAATGACCTGCCGTAGCTCTTTGGCAAGGCTTTCGTCTCCCACTAGAGCGCGAAAATCAAAGAAAATGTTAACTTTCAATAGATCTTCGGTGAGACTGTTGTTGATCCATGTTAAAAATTTATTACGCCATTCCTGCCTCGAAACGCACCATTCAGCGTTGGCAGCTGTGTTGCCTGCATTACAGGGAGGCAAGCCGGCAATAGCACACAATTTTGTGACCTCTTGACCCAAGTGGAGAAAGTACTCAGAATTTGAGGCATCCACGGATACATCATCAAATAAGATCGCCGTGTCTTGATCGGGACTTAAGGTAGGCTCTCCCCGTCCAATGCTACCAAAGGCTAATAAGGCGAATTTGCTGGGCGGAGGGCCGAGCTTTTCAGTGGCTAATAATACTGCTTGGGCAAAGATAGCATTGATCGATTCAGTGGCCGCGGTGGTAATGCGCTTCGGATCGAGGCCAAGCTGGATTGAGTTGCGCAAGATAACGTTAGTAAAAACATATTTCTTTGCTAAATCCTGAGATGGCGTGGTAGCAGGAAGCTCAACACTTGCCTTTGGAGTGATCTTGAAAGTAGGGGAAATCAATTCGTTTAAAATTTCATCAGTTATAAGGTGACTTTTCTCAATGTCAGTCACATCGACCAGAGTAATAGTGACCTGTTTTTTTGCTAGCGATTCTGGGCTGGTAACGACTGCCCACGCTCGTAAATAACGAACAATGATCCCGGCCTTGTCGACGACCCTAATCAGCAAATAATCAACACCGTTTGTTTCCTCAAGCTGAATAAAAAGTCGGGCAGCGTCACCCGGAGCAAGAATTGATGCTAAAGATAACCCAATAACTGAATTTTTATCATTATTTTTCAGCATATTTTCCGATGCTGGATCAGCGCTGGAGATCTTGCCATTCCCAATATTGTCAATCTCGAGAATGCCGAATCCGCTCTGTTTCAACAATGCCCTGGCGGCATTGTCCGCTTCAATACTGTCGCTGCTGCCTAAAAGATGTCCCGAGAATAGTATTGCCGGGCTATCGTGGACAATTGCTGCTTCAGTCGAGAGTAGGACACGGATAGGGCCATTTTTGCCCTTCATAATAATGTTTTTCGCCACAGATTTTTCTGTGGTCTGAGCGTTTTTAAGTTGGTCGAACTCGATAGTGTTCTCGATGTAATCTTCTAGCTTATGCGATACAATCATACTTTCTTCCAGACCTAAATTTTCGCAAGCTTGTCTGTTGGCGCCCGCGATAATCCCATCAATGGTCAGGAAAATCATTTCAGCGGAAGCATGGGCCAGGGCTTGGTAGCGTTCTCGGGAAATGATCAGCTCTTCTTCAGCATAGCAGCGGCCTTTTTCGCTCTTCCAGCCGCGGCGAATCATCACCAGCAGCAGGATTGTAACAAAACCGCCAATAATGCAGGAAATCAAGATTAGCTTATATGTAAAGGCAGCAATGTCGGCGCGTACGTCGTCGAGATAGATCCCGCTGCCGACAATCCAGCCCCATGGTTCAAATAGCTTGACGTAGGATAGCTTGGGAACCGGTTTCTCGACTTCATGCTCTTTTGCCCAATTGTAGTCGATAAAACCATCTCCATTACTTTGGGATAGGTGAAGCGCTTCCATGAACAGTAACTTGCCATTCGAATCGGTGTACTTATCTAGCATCTGTCCTTCTAGCTCGGGGAAATACGGGTGCATCAGCATTTTTGGCCGCTGATCTGTAATCCAAAGATATTCTTTACTTTCAGTACCATATCGCAGAGCGCGCATCTCGGTGAATGCCATTAGTTGGGCTTCTTCGAGGCTCACTAGCCCATCGGCTTCCATTTGAGCATGTTTTTCGAGGATAGAAGTTGCCGAATCGACAATCGCTTGAATGGTATCCTTTTTTTTCTGCATTAAAGCATCTTCAGTCGCAGGAATGATGATAAAACCAATTGCTATTGTAAATAAAATGAGGACTAAGGCTGGAGGGATAATGACGCCGATAATCATTTTTTTCATTTGTTTTTTGTCCATTTGGTATCGACCTTTCTGAGAAAAGTTTTTCACTGGGATAGATATATTTAAAAACCCTGAGCCTAAGGCTCAGGGTTCAAGATTTTAAGTGAAGAGACCTACATATATTATACCAGCTAGCCCAATCAATGCTAGCCCCAGCGCGATTCTTGGCGGCATAACCCCGTTATTTTCGGCTGCTCGCCCAAACATACCAAAGACTAGGGGGTGGACAAGGAAAGGCATCGCAAAAATGAACGCAATTAACTCAGAAGCATGCACACCAAACATTTCTTCTTGAATCGCAGCAAAGAGACCGAAATGGGATAAAGCTGATGAGCTGGCCATTGCTGCGTCGGACAAAGGCATTCCGGTGAAATTCAAAAACAGGAAGCCCGAAAAAATTGCAGTCAATTGCCACCCAAAACAAAAAATCATTAAACCTTTTACTTCGAGGGCCTCAATTCCATTTGCCTTGCGCAATACAAACATCGACCAAGCCGTTAGGGCAATGCCGACAGTTGCGATGAAGATAGCCCAAGGCAAAATAAGCGAATCTTGTGTAGCACTGGCGGCGAGGATAGAGAAGACGAAAATGTGGCCAACAAATGGGATGTTGATCATAATCGGGGCTCTTAACGCGGCTTCATCGCCAAAATCACCGGCTGTACAAGCCCCAGTTAGGCCAGAATGGGATAGAGAACCGGCCATTCCAGGAGCAAGGTTGCGGATATGGTTGGCGAGCCCGACAAAAATCAAGAGAGAGATTCCGGCGAACATCCAAAATATCTGGCCGAAAAAACCATATGTCATGACAGGGTATAAGCTAACCAGCTTAAAGGCCTCGACGATCCGAGAACCGCCAATAATAAAGTTTGCAGCCAGTACTACGGGGATACCTGCAAAAAGCAGGGAGCGTAGCGTCGGGCCAAAAACCCACTTTGAAAAAATCATGCCGGCAGTAGCAGATATAATCATCGCAAAAAATATCTGAGGTAGTCCAATTAAAGGTTTGATAAATAAGGCAACGTAATTTGAAATCAGTAAAACACTAAGGATTAAACCAAATTCGAGCACACCCTTTTGCAGGTATAATCTCTTTTCTTTGATCACCGCGCCAAAATCGATAAGCACAACCGATCCGACGAAGCCTAAGTAAGCGATCAACGGATAGAAACTGGTAAGAGGGTCTCCGGGAGAGGTGCCTAACAGCAGACGCTTAGTCCCCTCAATACCTATCAGAATAAAAAATGCCCGGATGAGATAGGAAAATTGGGTCTGTTTTGTTCCCAGAAAGAGTTCATTGCTCGAAGGCACGACCATTTCGTCAATCTTGAAGCTTTGCTTTGTAAATATGCGTCTTAGCTCTTGGCCCCCGACAAAAAAAGAAGCGATTAAGGCAGTGACCGTAACCTTGCTCATCAGATCGACGACAGGAAAATCGGGGAGCCCCGGGGTCGTGACATTGGTTCCAACTAAGGCAAGGCCCATTAGGAGACCAAAGACAACGATGATCAAAATGGGTGAATACCTCGTTCCGGCAACAACTGTACGCGAAATTAAAATGACAGGAATTAGCAGCAAAAACGTAATCATAAACTGCTCCAGGAATTGAATGTTTTGCATTGTGTTATCCCTCCTATACTCTTACTCTTTTCTCATTCCACCCAGCCATCAAATTTGGCTTAAATCTAATTTTAAACTAACAAGCGCTTCGATGCCAAATTGCATACAGGAAAACATGACTTTCTCGCACTATTAAACGAGTTAAGGGCATTTGTAGTATAATGAGAGGAGTAAAAAGGGAGAGAAAGGTGGCTTCATTAATTGATTATTGCGGAAAGAATGGAAGCGTTAAGCTCAGCGATATTTCAGCGTCTAGACAACGAAAAAAATGCCCGATTAGCGGCTGATAAAGCGGTATATAATTTTAGCATCGGCACCCCTGACCTTAAACCTGCACCTCATGTGGTGCAGGCTGTTGCACAAGCGGCCCAAAACCCGGAGAATTATAAATACGCTGTGCAGGACTTGCCTGAGTTGCAGAATGCGGTAATGAGCTGGTATTTTAAGCGTTACGGTGTGTCTGTATCCAGAGAAATGGTTCTGGCTTTGTCCGGCTCCCAAGACGGACTCGCTCATATTGGGCTGGTATTGGCTGATCCAGGCAGCTGTGTCCTTGTCCCCGATCCGGGTTATCCAATTTTTGGCATTGGGCCTCATTTGGCAGGTGCAAAGCTAGTCAAGATGCCACTCCGTGCTCAAAATGATTATTTAATCGATTTTAGTGAGATTAGTGCCGACGCCGCCCGTTCAGCGCGGTTTATGATTGTCTCGTACCCGAGCAATCCCGTCACAGCTGTCGCTCCGGATAGTTTTTTCTATCAGCTGATTGATTTTGCTCGAAAAAATGAGATTATCGTTATTTTTGACAACGCTTATAGCGAGTTCGATTTTACTGGGGCAGGCAAAAGCTTTTTGTCTTACCCCGGTGCAGTTGAGGTCGGGATTGAGCTGAATTCCCTCTCCAAATCATATAACATGAGTGGTTGTCGCATTGCATTTGCGCTTGGCAACCCGGAAGTTATCGAGCAGCTAAGAGTGTTAAAGTCACACCTTGATTATGGGATTTTTTTGCCGGTGCAGTACGGAGCGATTGCTGCTCTTGAAGGGTGTCAAGCGGAAGTGACGTGCTTGGCAGCAACTTACCGAAAACGGATGGAAATTTTAGTGGCGGGGCTAAATCGTCTGGGGTGGCCTGCGAAGGAGTCTGTGGGAACAATGTTTTTGTGGGTTCCCATTCCCGAGGGTTGGAGTTCGGACGAGGAGTTTGCCTACGAGCTTTTACAACAGACGGGCGTGATTGTCGTGCCGGGTTCAAATTTTGGAGAAATGGGAAGGGGTTTTGTCCGATTTGCGCTTGTTCAACCTGAGGCGGTGATTGAACAAGCGCTTGGAGCCTTGCAACAGATGACTTTTTAATCAGCTATGGATCGCTGTTTTAAGATTGATACATCTCATCGATCGAAGCCTGCAGCTTTTCGTCTTCCATATACTCATCTAAAGTCATGACTTTGTCGACGATTCCTTGCGGGGTAATTTCGATGATTCGGTTGGCGATGGTGTCGACAAACTTGTGATCGTGGGATGTAAATATAATATTTCCTTTAAAAGCGGCGAGCCCATCATTGACAGCTTGAATAGATTCCAGGTCCAGGTGGTTGGTGGGTTCATCCAGGAGCATTAAGTTGGCTCCGCTGAGCATCATCTTGGAAAAGAGCGCCCGGACCTTTTCTCCTCCCGAGAGTACTTTGACACTTTTGAGGGCTTCGTCACCCGAAAACAGCATTTTCCCAAGGAACCCTCGGAGAAAAGTTTCGTCTTGTTGGTCGGAAGCTTTAGCAAATTGTCGCATCCACTCAAGTAAAGTTATTTCGAGGCTAGCAAATTCGGCCGCGCTATCTTTGGGCAAGTAGGACAATGATATCGTAGTCCCCCAGCGGAATTCACCGGTATCCGGTTGAATTTGCCCAGCGAGAATGTCGAATAACAAGCTGGCAGCGGTTTCGTTACGACTTAAAAAGACAATTTTGTCATCTTTATTGACGACAAAGCTGATGTCGTTGAGAACTTTAACTCCATCGATGCTTTTGGAGAGGTTGGTCACAAAAAGAATTTCTTTGCCAGCTTCCCGGTCAGGCTTAAAGCCGACAAAGGGATAGCGCCGCGTCGAAGGGCGAATCGTTTCGATGGTTATTTTATCCAACAATTTCTTGCGGGATGTTGCCTGTTTGGCTTTGGAGGCGTTGGAGCCAAAACGGGCGATAAAAGCTTGCAGTTCTGCCACTTTTTCTTCTTTTTTCTTGTTTTGATCTTTCAGAAGCTTGAGGGCAAGTTGGCTGGAGTCGTACCAGAAATCGTAATTGCCGACAATCATATGGATGTGACCGTAATCGATGTCCACCATATGGGTGCAAACCTTGTTGAGAAAATGACGGTCATGGGAAACGAGGATGACCGTATTTTGATAGTTGATTAAAAATTCTTCTAACCAGGCCAACGCTTTAAAGTCAAGATGGTTGGTAGGCTCATCCATTAAAAGAATGTGGGGATTGCCAAACAAAGCTTGAGCCAACAGGACTTTTACTTTATCCGTGGCAGGAATGTCCACCATTTTTTTGTCAATGAAGTCTTGCGGGATACCAAGGCCTGAAAGAAGTTTTTCGGCGTCAGATTCAGCCTCCCAGCCCGACAGTTCAGCAAATTCGCCTTCTAGTTCGGCTGCTTTGAGCCCATCTGCGTCACTAAAATCGGATTTTAGGTAGATTGAATTTTTTTCTTGCATAATCTGGTAAAGACGCTGATGTCCCATGATGACCGTTTCTCGGACATTAAAACTATCAAACTCGTATTGATCTTGCTTCAAGACCGCCATCCTTTGGCCAGGATTGATGCTGACATTGCCTTTTTGCGGCTCCAGCTCACCAGATAGAATTTTGAGAAAAGTCGATTTTCCGGCGCCATTCGCTCCGATTACACCGTAACAGTTGCCGGTTGTGAATTTGAGGTTGACTTCTTCGAAGAGCTTTTTGCTCCCGAAAGTTAAAGCTAAATTAGATATATTAATCATCATTTTCTGCTAAAACGCAGAATCCCTCCTAAACCCTTTACAATTAAATGGACAAAGCTTTATTATTATATACCTCCAAAGGGATTTCAGCAAATATAAAAAATTAGGAGAGCAAAATTGATCAGACGTACAGTGCGGGAATTGGTTTCCTGGATTATGACTTTTACCTTGGCTTTGAGTATTATTTTTATCATTAATACCCAGATTTTTGCTATGGTTCAAGTTGAGCAGCAGTCGATGGAGTCGACGCTTTTCCCCGGTGAACGTCTTTTCGTCAATCGTCTGGGCTGGCAGACAACCGGACCGCGTCGTGGCGAAATTATAATCTTTCTGCCAGAACGGGAAGTCGGGACTTTCTGGGAAGGAGTCAGCTTGTTCATCGATGATTACAAATCAATTTTTGATCGCAGCCTAGCGCCACGCCGATATGTGAAAAGGGTTGTTGGTCTACCGGGGGATGAAATTGACATCAGGGATGGCCTAGTTTATCTAAATGGCGAGGTATTAATCGAAGACTATGTCAAAGGGTCGACTTATACCGCCGATTACGCATTCCCGATGGTAGTTCCCGATGGCTTTCTTTTCGTGCTAGGGGATAATCGGGAAGTGAGCCGGGACAGTCGCGCCTTTGGACCGATTAAGCAAGAATCGGTTATCGGCGAGGCCTTTTTTAGAATGATGCCCTTAAAAAGGGCCGGTTTTTTAGATTAATTGTTCCTTTCGCTTATTTGTAGCAGGTAATCAAAGGTTTGATGTTGAATAGATGGTATTGAGGATAAAAACTAAATGCGAGTTTAGGGTGTGTGGCAATGGAAAACAAGGCGGGTAACAGCACTCACAAAGAGTATTTCCAAACCATATTTAATGCTGGAAGTGATGCTGTGGGCATTTTAAAAGATGGTGTTTTTATCGATTGTAATAATGCTATGCTTGAACTGATGCAGGCGAGCAGTTCTGATGTGATCGGTAAAAAAATATGGCAGGTGTCGCCTCCCTTGCAAGAAGGCGGACGCACTTCAAGTAAATGTGCTGAAGAGTTGATTGGGCAAGAAAAAAATGAAACACCAAGATTAATTCGATGGACGCTGCTGGGCGCCAACCAAGAACGGGTGGAAACGGAAATAAGTGTTACAGCACTCAATATACGCGGAGTAGAATTATTACATCTGTCTTTTCGGGACATTGGTGCGCGTTTAGCTGATGAAAAATACCATCGTTTGGTGGAGCTTCGTCAGGAAGCGGCACTGCGATTGTACGGGAGTGCCAATCTGCCCCAGAGTGATTTTTTGGGCATCGCTTTAGAGAATAGTATTCTTGTTTCGGAGAGCGAGGTTGGCTGTGTTATCTATCGGGAAATGGATGGTGAAATTCGCGCTCTGGAGTCGAAGTGTTGCTACTTGGATAGCGAAAATATTCAGGATTTGTGGCAATACCTATCCGCAAGATTCCGCGATCTTTCAACCTTGACTGGATTTGATGCAGAAATTTGCCCGGCTTTTTTTCCAGCAAGCATCGGTAGTCTTAAATATATCACGATATCGCCCTTACTCGAAAATCAGCGTCAACTTGGTTTCGTCCTTTTGGCGCGTGATGCAGCGCCTTTTGGTCAGGACGAGAATAACAATTTACAGCTTGTCAGTAAGGTTGTCAGTGAAATCTTATTTCGGCAGTTGACCGAGTATTTTCTACAAGAAAACAAGCGACGAATGGAGACATTGTTTGCTAATCTGCCAGGCATGGCATACCGTTGCAAAAATGATTCTGATTGGACGATGGAATTTTGTAGCGAAGGCTCCTTCGCTTTATGTGGGTATCGGCCGGAAGAATTGGTATCTAATCAATTAGTTACGTTTAATAGTCTTATCCGCAGTGATTATCGCGAAGAAATTTTCACTTTATGGCAGAGAAAACTAGCTCTTAAACAAGATGTGCAGGTGGAATATCCCATTGTCACACGGCAAAACGAAGAAAAGTGGGTGTGGGAAAAGGGCTGTGGGGTCTTTGATGAGTATGGTAATTTAATCGCTTTAGAGGGTTTCATTAGCGATATTACTGAGAAAAAACGGGCTTCCGATGCGCTCAAAGAAAGTGAAAGTCGCTATGAGCTGGCCATCGCCGGGAGTGATGACGGTATTTATGACTGGTTTCCTGCCGATAATAAAAATTTAGTCAGTGATCGATGGTTTGAAATGCTGGGTTACAAGAAATCCGAGATGGGTGACGATGCCACATTTTTCTTTAGCTTGTTGCACCCAGATGATGTGCCCCACGTCCTTGAAGAGACCCGTCGTCACTTAAACGGTGAAACTGAGCAATATACAACAGAATTCCGCCTCAGATGTAAAGATGGTTCATGGAAATGGATTCTATCCCGGGGAAGGGCGACGGAGCGGGATTCGCAGGGCAATTTAATTAGACTAACGGGTGTTCATACGGATATTACGGCTCGTAAGGAGATTGAAGAAAGATTAAAATTTCTTAGCCTCCACGACCAGTTGACAGGACTTTACAACCGTTTGTTTTTTGAAACTGAGCTAAGTCGTCTTGAAGGTGGCCGTGAATATCCGGTGTCAATAATTAGTCTGGATGTTGATGGACTTAAATTGATTAACGATACGATAGGTCACGATGCAGGAGATCACTTGCTGGTAGCTTGTGCCGATATCTTAAAGAATAATGTGCGGACTTCCGAGATTGCGTCTAGAATCGGTGGCGATGAATTCGCAGTTTTGTTGCCGAGGACAACACAAGAAGAAGCTCAAGTGGTAGTAGAAAGGTTGCGTAGTGCCGCATCACAAACAGCAGCCGACAACGTAGGATTGCCGGTCGCATTTTCGATAGGGCTGGCGACGACTGCAGATGCTTCCGATCGACTGGAGCTGGTCATGCAAAGGGCGGATTCCCAAATGTATCGGGAAAAACTCTGCCGCAACTCCAGTATTCGTAATCAAATTGTCGATTCTCTCCTCGCTGCTTTGGCAGAGCGCGATTATATCGCCGATGGGCATGCTAGTCGCATGGAATTTCATTGCGGTGCCATGGGAAATTTAGCAGGACTGACTCCAGCACAAATCAATGATTTGCGTCTTGTCGCACGCATCCATGATTTAGGAAAGGTTGGCATCCCGGACCGGATTCTCTTTAAACCCGGTCCCCTGGACGAAGATGAGTGGAAGATCATGCGACAGCATCCTGAAAAGGGCTATCGCATCGCCAGCTCTTCCCACGAGCTGGCAGGCGTGGCGGATCTGATTCTTAAGCATCATGAACGATTTGATGGCGCCGGTTATCCCTTGGGCATCGCTGGAGAAGATATTCCTGTCGAGTGCCGTATTTTGTCAATTGTCGACGCCTACGACGCGATGATCTCCGAGCGCCCATATTCTAAGCCAAGATCAAGCGAGGAGGCCCTCGAGGAAATAAAACGCTGCTCTGGTAGCCAATTTGATCCGGACCTGGTCCAACATTTTATTCAGCTTATTGACGAGTGAATCGAAAGAGGCTTTGGAGAGAATTGCCAGCAGGATCTAATCTGTTTTTAATCTCGCTCATCTCTTTGGGCTTGCTTTCTTGACAGGGGAAATTAGCGGGGTCTATAATTTCATTGTAAAACTTAAGCCGAAAGCTGGATTTTGCGATAAACTTCGTCCGAGGGGAGAATTCTATATGGGGCGAGGTTTTTTACATGTGATATGGAGGTATGTTTATGTGGTCAGGAAATGATTTACGGGAAAGTTTTTTAAATTACTTTGAAGGTAAAGGGCACCTGCGAGTGCCGAGTGCTTCTTTGATTCCGGATGACCCAACTGTTTTATTGACTATCGCCGGGATGGTACCCTTTAAACCATACTTTTTAGGAAAAGCCCAGCCTCCTTCATTGCGAATGACTTCAAGTCAAAAATGTGTTCGAACCAATGATCTGGATAATGTTGGCCGGACAGCGCGTCACCATACTTTTTTTGAGATGCTAGGAAATTTTTCAGTCGGTGATTATTTTAAAAAAGGCGTGATTCCCTGGGCTTGGGAATACCTAATAAGTGAATTAAAGCTCGATAAAGATCGTCTCTGGATATCTGTTTATCAAGACGATGACGACGCTTTTAAAATATGGAATCAGGATGTAGGGATTCCCATGGCTCGCATTGTTCGCATGGGCAAGGAGGATAATTTTTGGGAGATGGGGGCTACGGGCCCCTGTGGACCTTGTTCTGAAATTTACTATGATTTTGGTCCGGAAAAGGGTTGTGATTCACCCACTTGCGCAGTTGGTTGTGACTGTGATCGCTATTTAGAGATCTGGAACTTGGTTTTCATGGAATTTGACCGAGATGTGACGGGAAAGCTTACCCCTTTGCCCCAACAAAATATCGACACCGGGATGGGACTTGAGCGCATCGCCTCGGTAATGCAGAATGCTAAAACAAATTTTGATACTGATCTGCTCCGCCCATTGGTTGCCCGGATGGAAGATATCGCTCAGATCGGCTATGACCGTGGCAATGCGAGCCATGATATGGCTTTTAGGGTTATCGCCGACCATCTGCGCTCGATTGTCTTTCTTGTCGGTGACGGAGTTTTGCCGGGCAATGAGGGGCGCGGGTATGTCTTGCGCCGAGTGATGCGTCGGGCGATGCGCTATGGCAAATTGCTTGGAGTTGACGACCCCTTCATGGGGCAGGTAGGTGCTCGATGTGCTGAAATAATGCGCACGGCTTACCCCGAGCTCGGTGAGCGGCAGGAACATATCTTGCGCGTTATTGCAGCGGAGGAAGAAAGGTTTAATGGTACCTTGCACACGGGTTTAGGCATGCTTCAAGAAATAGTCGAGAGAAATCACGCCCTCAACAAGACACAAATTAGCGGGGCTGAGGCCTTTAAGCTTTACGACACTTATGGATTCCCCTTGGAAATGACGATTGAATTGGCCCAGGAAGAGGGCTTGGGGATCGATGAAGCTGGCTTCCAGCTTGCGATGCAAGGGCAGAAAGAGCGGGCACGCTCCGCCCGTGAATCCGGCAGTAGTGAAAGTGGTAATTATCGCAACTCCATCATCGACAAAAGTATTTTACCGACGGAATTTATTGGTCGTGAAAAGCTTGCGACCGAATCTGAGATTCAGGCAATTTTATCGGAAAATCAGAATATCGAAGTTGCAGGTGCGGGAATGACGGTGGGAATCGTTGTTTCTACGACACCGTTTTACGCTGAATCCGGAGGGCAGGTAGGAGACGCCGGGAGAATAGAATGGAAAAATGGCTCAGGCGAGATCATTGACACTCTCAAACAGTCCGGTGATAGATTTGTCCACGTCGTTAAGATTCTCGAAGGACAATTGACTCGCAGTGATAGGGTGCTTTTAAGGGTTGACGAAGGTCGTCGTAATCAGATTGCGTCAGCGCATACCGCAACCCACTTGCTGCATTACGCATTGCGTCAAATACTGGGCGATCACGTGCATCAGGCAGGATCTTTGGTCCAGCCCGATAGTCTGCGCTTTGACTTTACCCATTTTGAAGCCGTGTCATTCGAGCAACTCGAAAGCATCGAAGCGATGGTTAACGAAATAGTTTTTCGGGACGTTGCTGTGGCAACTCAGGAAATGGGGATAGAAGAGGCAAAAAAATCGGGAGCGATGGCGCTTTTTGATGAAAAATATGGAGATCAAGTGCGAGTTGTATCTGTTGGTGAGATAAGTGTTGAGCTGTGCGGGGGTATTCACCTGCAGCAGACGGGTAAAATCGGCCTTTTTAAAGTAACTGGCGAGGGAAGTGTTGGGGCGGGATTGCGTCGCATCGAGGCCACCGTCGGGTTGACTGCACTAAAAAGTTTAAAAACCAAGGATAGAATTTTGCAGGAAATATGCCACAAATTAAAAACCAAGGAAGAAGATGTCCTCGAGCGATTGGAGCAGCAAAGCGGGCTACTGCGTCAGACTGAAAAAGAACTAGAAAAAGCCCGGGCTCAATTGGCTGGAAACAAGGCACAGGATGTCTTGACACAAATCCGCAATATTTGTGGGCTTAATATTTTGGCGGCGGAAGTTGAGGCGCCGGACTTGGACGCCTTACGAATCACCATGGATCAACTGAAGGATAAAACAGACGTGTTGTTTTTAGCGGCAGCGGCTGAAGGAAGAGCGAATCTGATAGCTTCATGTAGTAAAGAAGCTATCGCCAAGGGAGTTAAGGCCGGAGATATAATCAAGGCTTCCGCTGTCGAGATAGGCGGTGGAGGTGGGGGCAGGCCTGACATGGCTCAGGCAGGAGGCAAAAATCCGGCTGGGATTAACGAGGCCATCGCCGTCGCACTTAAAACCGTCGAATCAGTCTTAAGTAGTTGCTAGTCGATACGACATGGGGTAACATGGTGAATACAAGAGGGGAAAGGAGGAGTGCAATATGAGCTTTGATGGGACAATGTTGTTTCCTAAGGACAAAGATAAAGAGAATCAAGCGCATGAAATATTAATGACGGTACATGAGGCATTGAAGGAAAAAGGTTACAATGCAATTAATCAAATTGTGGGGTATCTTTTGTCGGGGGACCCTGCTTACATAACAAGTCATCAGAATGCACGCAATCTGATCCGTAAACTTGAACGGGACGAAATACTTGAAGAGTTAACCCGCTACTATCTGGAAGGTTGTCAGGAAAAGGTTGACTGACTGCGCCAAAGGCCGCATTATGGCTTTAGATGTGGGTGCCCGTCGGATTGGTTTAGCAGTTAGTGACCCTCTTGGGATTACAGCGCAGGCTTTGCCGACGTTTAACCGCGGAACGGATCTTGCTACCGATTTAAGAGGATTGAAATCAATTATTGAAGAAATGGAAGTGAGGCTTCTTGTCGTCGGGCTGCCATACAATATGAATGGCAGTCTTGGTGAACAGGCGCTGAAAATCCAAGAATTTGCGGACAAATTGAGCCTTTATACTGAGCTTGAGTGTCGTTATATCGATGAAAGGCTCACGACGGCAGCAGCCGATAGTTTGATGAAGATGGATGGACAGAATCGCAAAAAGCGAAGTCAGAACGCGGATATGATTGCTGCTCAGTTAATTTTGCAATCATTTTTGCACTGATTTATACCACTTAGGTATTCAGTACAGGTCTTGCCTGAACTAAATATATAAAAAAGCCGGTGTTTTGGGCAAAAACAGGAAAGAGGTGCAAATTATGAACGATGAAGAAAAAATTATCTTGGTGGATGATGAAGGTAGTGAGTGGGAATGCGAGGTCATCGACGTATTTGAATACAATGGAGGAAAGTTTGTCGCGTTGACTCCAGTCGATGAGGCAGATGAGGAAAGCGAAGAAATCCAAGTCGAGTTTATGCGACTCAAGGAAGAAAAAGATGGTGATTTCACCATCGAAGAAATCGAGGACGATGAGGAATTTGAAGCAGTAGCAACTTATTGGGATAGTTTGATCGAAGATGAGTGCGACGACGACGAAGAATAATGGTTGGTTGCCAGCGCTTCGTGCTGGCAATTTTTTTATCTATAGTGGGGTGGTAACATAGATGAATAAAGGATCTAAAAGGGCTCTTGACTCGGAAGTAGTCATGGCGGAAGTCATGTTGCCGACTCATGCTAACCCTGCTGGCAACGTTCATGGTGGTGAAATAATGAAAATCATGGATAATGCGGCTGCAGTTGTAGCTTTTAGGCATTCTCGTACAAATTGCGTGACAGTAAGTGTTCAGGATATTCTTTTTAAACACCCTATTTATGTGGGTAACTTGGTCGAAACACACGCCAAATTGCTTTATGCGGGGAAATCTTCAATGCTAATTGGCGTCAAGATGATTGTCGAGGACATGTTGCGCGGGGAGCGGCGCGAAGCAATTAATGCTTTTTTTACCATGGTGGCGATTGATCAGGGGGGGAAAGCGAAAGAAATACCCAGTTTGATCATTGAGTCGGAGACAGATAAGGCAAATTACGCGATTGCTTTGAAGAAATACGAGGAGAGCAAGACTCGGGCGAAAAGTGAATGGATCCTATAAATAGTGCAAACAGGGGGCTGACAGACATGAGACATGCCGATGGAAGACGCCCTGGAGTAATTATTGCCGGCCGAGATAATCGTTGCGGTGGGTTTTCGTTACTGGAGTTAACTGTTGTAATTGCGATTATTATTGTACTAGCTGCTGTGGTTGTGCCTTCCGGTGTGCGAATTTTAGAGCGCTCGCGGATTTCAGCTTTGGCTGTCGATATTTCGATGATCAAGAGTGGCGCAATTGAATATTATGCTGACAATGGAGAGTGGCCGCAAAGCGAAGGAGATTTTACCGAAGATTTAGATGGGGAAGGGGTTTATCTAGATCGCTGGCCGCAGTCGCCATGGCAGGGCTCGGTCGTTACGTGGCGTAGTGATGGACCGTATGTCGAGGTCCAAAATCTTCCTGAAGGCAAGTCTTTTAAATTGCAGGAAATTTTGGGTGGCGAAGTTGCGGGTATTAGCTATACATTAAAGGTCCGCTAAAATGTGAGAGGTCAGGTGGTTCAGTTGGCTCGGAGTCTATTTCTTAAAAAAATCATACTTGCTTTGCTTGTCTCTGGTTTAATGGTTGGGCTGGCATTTGGGTATGTTTTTTTTCTTTCTTCAACGCCATCATTTAATCCGGAGGATGGGCAGCCAGCAGTTTTGAGGATTGATAGTGGGATGACTTTTGCCGATGCTACTGCTGCTCTTGATAATGTAGGGTTAGTTGGGAATCAGCTGGTTTTTCGCCTGAAGGCGAGAATGTATGGCTATGATCGCCAGATTAAAGCTGGCGTTTATTTGGTCGAACCTGGGGAAAATGCTGAGGATATTTTACAAAAAATGGCCGATGGAGAGGTGGCTCCTTCTTTAAAGGTGACCATCCCCGAGGGCTACAACATCCGTCAAATTGCCGTCAGATTGGAGGATGCCGGAATCCTTGAAGCCGAGGCGTTTCTGGAGGCGATGAAAGTTTATCACCCTGAGGACTTGATTTTGCCGGAAGTCGAATATCCTATTGAGGGGTTTTTATTCCCGGATACGTATGTTTTCTCACCCCAGGATTCTCCTGTGGAAATCGCGGATAAAATGTATGAACGTTTTCTTCAGGTGGTTGGCAACGATTACGCCAGTTTGGCAGCAACGCATAATTTGACCTTCCTTCAAGCGGTGACTTTGGCCTCGATTATTGAAAAAGAAATCAGGGTGGCTAGTGAGCGAGATCTGGCTGCGGGAGTTTTTTTGCGCAGGATTTCAATTAGAATGCCCCTCCAGTCATGCGCAACAGTTCAATATTTGCTACCAGAGCCCAAAGAAAATCTCACCTACGCAGATTTAAAGATCGAATCTCCTTACAACACTTATCTTCATCCTGGATTTCCTCCCGGCCCAATAGCAAACCCTGGCAAAGATAGTCTGATGGCTGTGGTGCATCCTCAAGATGAGGGGTATCTATACTTTGTCGCCAAAAAAGACGGTTCTCACGTTTTCAGTAAAAGCTTAGCAGAGCACAATGCTGCTAAAAATCGCATCAATAATGAGTGAGCGGAGGATGATGGATGGAGCTTGTAGCCCCTGCAGGTGATTTTGAGAAACTACAGATTGCCATCGAATATGGTGCTGATGCAGTGTATTTGGCAGGTGAAGAATTTGGCTTACGCGCACAGGCGGGGAATTTTTCTGCGAGTGAAATATCGAGTGGTGTAAAGCTTGCACATCAAAATGCAGTCAAGGTTTATGCCGCTCTCAATGTATTCGCGCGCAACTCGGAGCTTGAGGCAGTGGCTGATATGGCACGTTTTTACCAGGATTCCGGGGTGGATGCGGTTATAGTTTCCGACCCTGGAGTTTTTTTAACTTTGCAGGAAGCTGGGCTAATCGTCCCCGTTCATATAAGCACCCAAGCCAATACTTTAAATTTTCAAGCGGCTAAATTTTGGAAGCAACAAGGCGTCTCCCGCATAGTGATGGGAAGAGAGCTATCCATTGACGAGATAAGCGAAATATCTCATTGTGCGGGAGTAGATGTGGAAGTTTTTGTCCATGGGGCGATGTGTGTGGCTTATTCGGGCAGGTGTTTGCTAAGCATGTATTTAAACGGGCGCGATGCTAATGCTGGTAAATGTTCGCAGCCATGTCGCTGGGGCTATCAGCTGGTGGAGAAAAAACGCCCGGATTTGCCATTGGAATTTGAAGAGGATCAAAGAGGAAGCTATATTTTAAGCAGTAAGGATTTGTGTCTTCTCCGTTATTTACCTGATCTGGCGAGAGCGGGGGTCTCTGCTCTAAAGATCGAGGGGCGGATGCGGAGCGTATATTATCTTGGCATGGTGGTTTCAGTTTATCGGCAGGCCTTGGATGCTCTAAAGGCTGACCCTGACAATTTCAGTGTCAGAGACGAGTGGATGGATGACTTAACCTCGGTTAGCCATCGCGGATACACTGAGGCTTTTGCTGTTGAGGCTGATGTAGATGGAATGGCGATGGAATATCAAACCGGGGGATATATCCGCCGGTACGATTTTATCGGCAAAGTCGTGGATTATAACCATCATAAGAAGACGGTGCGAGTCGAGCAACGCGGCAATTTTCGCCTAGGTCAAGCTGTCCAATTTGTTGGGCCAAAGGGAGAAAGGCACGATTACCTTGTGCAAGTGATGCGCGATGAAAAAGGAGATATCCTTGATGTGGCAAGGCATCCGCAACAAATTATTGAAATGCCCTGCGACTTCACACCTAGCCCAGGTTGGTTGTTGCGACGCAAGATCGAGAAGCTGGGTTGAATTTTATGATTAGGGGGCATTCATGGCAACAATAGTAGATTGTAAAAAACTAGCTAGTGAAATTGTGGCAAATCTTGCAACTAGAGTTGAAGTTTTTTCAAAAGCTACCGGAAGGTCGCCTGGCCTAGGAATAGTGCGCCTTGGGGATGATCCTGCTTCCCGGGTTTACTTTGAAAGCAAGCAACGTCTCGCCCATCAATGTGGCATCGGGATTATTCCGATTTGTCCAAGGGATGACATAGGAGAGGCTGAGCTTTTAGACTCGATCTGTCATGCAGGGAATGACCCGCGAATTAATGGAATAATGGTGGAACTGCCTTTGCCGGCAGCACTGAATCCTGCCAAGATACAGGCTGCTATCGACCCCGATAAGGACGTTGAGGGAGTTACTCCTGGCAATTTAGGTAAGCTCTTTGCAGGACTTCCATCGTATACTCCTTGCACTGCTAAAGCAGCGATTTATGTTTTAGACGCTTTAAAGATTGACCCGAAGGGGAAACAGGCCGTCGTTGTCGGAGCTTCAAATATTGTGGGTAAACCCTTGGCGATACATTTACTTCATCGATGGGCCACTGTCGAAGTATGTCATATTTTCACCGAAAATCTCGCTGCTCGCACAGTGCAGGCAGATTTACTATTTGTGGCTGCGGGGGTCCCTAATCTAATTAGAGCAGACATGGTAAAAAAGGGTGCTATTGTTGTCGATATCGGAATCAATTTACTTTCCGGCAAGCTTGTTGGGGATGTGGATTTTGATAATGTACGGGAAGTTGCTAGTGCTATCACCCCTGTCCCTGGAGGAGTTGGAGCATTGACAACGGCCATGCTGCTAGAAAATGTTTTGGAGGCGGCGGAGGCATGTCAGAGGCGGTAAAAAGTGTTGATCTGCTGACATTCGAGATTAAAGCTCGATTGGAGACAGACTTGCGCGGCCTATGGGTTGAAGGGGAGGTCTCCGGATGCAAACTCAATGCCGCATCCGGGCACGCCTATTTCACTCTAAAGGGAAGCAAGAGCTTAATCGCGTGCGTCATGTTTCGCAGTGACTTGGTCCGCCAGAAAAATGCTCCTCAGGATGGCAATCGACTTCAAGTGTGCGGAGATGTCAGGGTCTACGAGCCCCAAGGCAAGTACCAGTTTTATGTCCGCAGTTATCGATCCGCTGGGCAAGGGGATTTATTTCTTGAGTTTGAGCGGTTGAAACAAAAATTACAGCAAGAGGGGATTTTTGCTCTTGAGCGAAAAAGAGAACTCCCCCGTTTGCCGAGCAGAATAGGAATAGTTACATCGGCGAGTGGAGCGGCGCTGCATGATATTATCAAGGTGGCCTGGAGTCGTTTTCCTGGCTTTGCTTTAGTAATTGCGCCTGCACAGGTTCAGGGGGTTGACGCCCCCCGCTCATTAGTAAGAGCGCTAAAGTCCTTGAGTAAATCGGCATGGCCGGTCGATGTAGTAATTATTGGGCGTGGCGGCGGTTCCCTTGAAGACCTATGGGCATTTAATGACGAGACATTAGCTCGGGTGATCGCCTCTTTCCCGATTCCCGTTATTAGTGCAGTTGGGCACGAAACAGATTATTCATTATGTGATTTTGCAGCTGACGTTCGCGCAGCGACCCCTTCAGCGGCCGCCCAACTGGCGGTGCCGCAACTAAGCGATCTGCAGAAATCGATTAGTATTTTGCAGGGGCAGATGGATAAGAGTTGTGTCCAGATGCTTCGGCAAAAGAAAACTTTCCTAGATCATCTGAATCATCGTTTAGGTCAGGTCCATCCCCTTAAAATGTGGCAAAAATACAGCCAGCAACTAGATGACGTCAATTCGGGGTTGGCCGACTCGATTGCCTGGCAATTGCGTTTTAATTGCGAACGTCTCACAAAAATGGAGCAAAGGTTGCTTCGGCAAGTCTTATACCGTAGAATCAGGGATGCGTCGGAGCGGGCACAAGATTTGCAATCAAGGCTGACTTTAGCAGCAGGACGAATTCAGCTGACTTTAGCCCACAAGCTGGCCCAACAGCAGAGATCTTTGGAGGCTTTAAATCCCTTAAGTGTATTGCGACGAGGTTACGCAATATGCTACCAAGCACCCGACCACTCAGGGGGACAAAAAATCTTGCACAGCGCAAAGGATGTCCGCCCGGGAGATCGTGTTAAGGTTATGCTAGGAGAAGGTGAACTTGTAGGCAAGGTTGAGGAGGTCTCACTAAATGGTAAATAAAAAAGAATCAATGGCAAAAGATGCACGATCATTCACCGGGATGCTGGACGATCTAGAGAATATAGTAACTCTTTTAGAGTCTGGTGACGTTGAGCTGGAGAATGCGCTCGATATTTACGAAAAAGGTAGAGCGCTAGCTACCGAATGCCAGAAACGTCTAAAAGCGGCTGAAGGAAGATTGCGGATGATTGATGAAGCCGGGCAGGAGATTGAACTGGCACCTGAAATAGCTTCAATATCGGGGTCGGCGGATGAATAAAGCGTTGCAGGAATACTTTGCTGTCGAGGGCCAATTCATCAATTCAGCACTGGCGGAGGTTTTGTCCGAGGGGGAGCCTATCTCCAGAACACTGCATGAAGCGATGAATTATGCCGTATTCCCAGGTGGGAAGCGGATTCGGCCGATCTTAACCTTGGCCGTGACCGAGGCTTTGGGCGGACCCAAAGACGTAGCCATTTTTCCGAGCATGGCGGCTGAATTGATTCATTCGTATTCTTTAATCCACGATGATTTGCCCTGCATGGATAACGACGATTTACGACGGGGCAAGCCCACGGTTCATAAAAAATATGGGGAAGCCATCGCTTTGTTGGCCGGAGATGCTTTGCTTACCAAATCTTT
Organism: uncultured bacterium; assembly: GCA_964637885.1. GTDB lineage: Bacteria > Bacillota > CAZWXO01 > CAZWXO01 > CAZWXO01 > CAZWXO01. The sequence continues at coordinate 7,516 of CAZWXO010000014.1, read as the reverse complement.
TGAAATAATCGGTGCCATGCCGCCAGACGGAGATTTGACAGGAAGGGTCCTAAAAGTGCTTAGCACGGCTGCAGGGGCTGCCGGAATGGTCGGTGGGCAAGTCCTGGATATGTATTACGAACAAAATTCAGCGGCTGGAGAAGCTGAACTGCTCGCCATCCATCGCTACAAAACGGGAGCTTTGCTAGCAGCTTGTTGCGAGTGTGGTGGCATTGTTAGTCGATGCGAGGGCGAGAGATTGCGGCTGATTGCAAATTATGGTCAAATGATTGGGCTTGCCTTTCAGATTGCCGACGATATTATTGATTTCACTGGAGAAGTAGAGAAGACCGGCAAAACGATGGGTAAAGATGCTGATGCCGACAAGCTTACTTTCATTAAGCTTTTTGGCGTCGATGAGGCACGACGCCGGGGCGCTGTTGCTGTCGAGACGGCGTTTGAGTGTCTGCGCAAGGCAGAAATTCCACAAGGAATTCTGTTTGATATCGGCAATTATATCGTAGAACGGGATTGGTGAGGTGAGGATGGGCAAAGATTTTTTTCTAGGGATAATGACCAACAACATACTCCTGATTTGTGTTACTTCCTGGATGGCAGCTCAGATATTGAAAGTTGCATTTCTGCTTATTGTCGAGCGCCGATTGGATTTTAGTCGATTAATTGAGTCGGGTGGGATGCCTAGTTCACATTCGGCTTTGGTTTCGTCGCTTTTCGTGCTCTGTGGAATGCGGTATGGCTGGAATTCAATTCAATTTACAATTACTTTCATCTTGGCGATGATCGTAATGTACGATGCTACCGGTGTGCGACAGGCTGCAGGAAAGCAGGCCAAAATTCTGAACTTGATGATGGATGAAATTTTTGTTCAGCATGAGTGGAACGAGGTCCATTTGAAGGAATTGATCGGGCATACACCTTTTCAAGTATTTGTCGGAGCTTTCCTAGGAATTTTAATCGCGGTACTGTTATATTAATGTGAGAAGGTAAATATTTATGAAAGAAAGAAAGCTTATAGATCTCAATCTTCCAGAAGATTTGTGTGATTTGGATGACAAGCAACTCGCAGCCCTCGCTGATGAAATTAGGTGTTTAATAATTGATGTGGTGGCGCGCACCGGTGGTCATCTGGCACCTAGCCTGGGGACGGTTGAGCTCACTATTGCTTTGCACGCAGCTTTTTGTGCTCCAGTCGATAAAATAATCTGGGATGTGGGACATCAAGCTTACACGCATAAAATTCTAACCAAGCGAGCCGAGACATTTCAGACCATCCGATGCTTAAATGGCCTTTCGGGATTTCCTAGACGCGACGAAAGTCCGTATGACGCTTTTGGAGTAGGTCATTCTTCGACATCTGTTTCAGCTGCTCTTGGAATTGCCGTTGCTAGAGACATGCAGCAAGAAAACTATAATGTCGTCGCCATTATCGGAGACGCCGCCATTTCTTCCGGGATGGCTTTCGAGGCGATGAATCACGCCGGAATATCGGGGACGAAATTAATAGTTGTTCTCAATGATAACGGCATGTCGATTGGAGCCAACGTTGGGGCCCTTTCTCGTTATCTAAGCCGTATCCGTTTAGGTCAGCGCTATCAAAAAGTCAAGGGTGATGTTGAGACTATTCTTAAAAAAGTGCCGGGAGTTGGCGGCGGCTTGCTTAGCGCGTATGAAAAAGCCAAAGATTCCATGAAGCAGATTATATTGCCGGGGATGTTGTTTGAGGATCTGGGCTTTACTTATTATGGCCCGATTGATGGCCACAATATGAGCGAAATGCACGCGAGCTTTGAAAAAGCGAAAAAACTCGCTGGCCCTGTGCTTTTACATGTTTATACGCAAAAAGGTAAGGGATACTGTCATGCTGAGGAGCAACCTGCTCGTTTTCATGGAGTCGGGCCTTTTTTTATCGAATCCGGGGAGAAAAATGGTCAGGAAGCTGGCCCAACTTATTCGCAGGTTTTTGGAAACTCAATGGTTAGCTTGGCGAAGGATAATGCAAAAATTGTCGCTATCAGTGCGGCCATGGTGGATGGAACGGGTTTGAAAGATTTTTTTGCATCTTATCCAGAGCGAAGCTTCGATGTCGGGATAGGTGAACAACACGCCGTAACATTTGCTGCTGGGATGGCGACAGAAGGCTTTCGGCCGGTGGTGAGTATTTATTCGACATTTATGCAGCGTTGCTACGACCAGATTTTGCACGATGTGTGTTTGCAGAAGTTGCCGGTAGTGCTTGCTTTGGATCGGGCGGGCATTGTCGGGGAAGACGGCCCGACGCATCATGGGGTCTTTGACCTGTCGTATTTGTCGCATATCCCCCATCTGCAAATATTGGCACCAGCGGATTGTGCAGAATTGCACGGCATGCTGGCATACGCCATGAATCAAGATGGGCCAGTTGCGATTCGCTATCCACGGGGAACATGTCCCCAGTTTACTAACGATTATCAGCCAATCGAATGCGGGCAAAGTATTCTGTTGCAGCAAGGGAATGGAGTGGCAGTTTTTGCGATTGGCTCAATGGTTGGCGAAGCCTGCTCTGCCGCCCAAATCCTTGCGGACGAGGAGATCGTTTTCACGTTGGTAAACGGGCGGTTTGCCAAACCCCTGGATTTAGCCATGATCGATCAACTGGTTGCTAATCATCATACTCTTATCACGATTGAAGAAAATTCTCTCGCGGGCGGCATCGGATCGGTCATAGCCGAGCATCTGTTAACTCAAGGATGCCGAATTCATTTTAAGGCCTTGGGGATCTCCGATGAGTTTGTTCGCCATGGCAAAAGAGAAGAGCTTTTGCAAGAGCAAGGAATTGACGCTGTCAGTATCGCTGACATAATTCGTGAGTCGATGCACCAAAAGAATCGTGATGGCTTGGAGCTAGAACAGAAGAATTTCTTTAGTCGTTTATTTGCCGGGAATGTCTTTAATGGGCGATAAGCAGCGCGCCGACCTTATTTTATTTGAAAGAGGGCTGGTGCCAAGCCGTGAAAGGGCCAAGGCGGCTATCATGGCAGGCAAAGTTAAGGCTAATGGCCAGACTGTTAAAAAAGCCGGTGATTTCTTCGATGCTACGACGACGGAGTTGACGCTCGTAGTCCCGGAACATCCCTTTGTCGGACGGGGTGGTCTAAAACTGGAAAAAGCTATTAACACCTTTGCCCTGGATTTGCGCGAAGCAACAGTGCTGGATGTCGGGGCATCGACGGGTGGTTTTACAGATTGCGCTCTCCAGAATGGAGCAGCTCATGTTTATGCGCTAGATGTTGGGTATGGTCAGCTCGCGTGGAAATTGCGCCAGGATCCAAGGGTTACAGTTCTAGAACGAACAAATATCAGAACTTTTTCCGGGGCTCCCATTACCGAACTCGTAGATGGGATCGTCATCGATGTTTCCTTTATTTCCCTTCGACTTGTTATTCCCCATGCGGTGCGTTTTCTAAAAAAAGGTGGATGGGTCGTTGCACTCGTCAAGCCACAGTTTGAAGCTGGACGAGAAAAAGTAGGCAAGGGAGGCATTGTCAGGGATGCAGATGTCCACATCAAGGTGTTGGATTGCGTCTTTGCGGCAGTACAGGAGATTGGTCTACAGCCAATTGGACTCGATTTTTCGCCGATTACGGGGGCTGATGGTAATATTGAATACCTTTCACTTTTTTCTTGGGCTAATGATCGGAAGAATCTTAATGATCAAGTAGATGTAATCCGAACTGTCAGTGAGGCTTTTGATACGCTGAGGGGTTTAAATTGAATTTGTAGTCGAGGTGAAAGCAATGAAGAGAGATCGGCATCATGCGATAATGCGCATTTTAGAAACCCAGGCAGTTGCAACCCAAGAAGATTTAGCGGAAAAACTATGTGAAATGGGACTCGATATTACTCAGGCTACAGTATCCCGAGATATCAAGGAAATGGGCTTAGTCAAGGTATTTGATGAAGCAGGCGGCTATCGCTATGCTTTGCCGAGCGACTCCCGGGCTGACAATATGCGCAGTCGCCTGTGTGCTTTGTTTCGCGAATCGGTTTTGGATTATGAGAGTTCGGAAAACATTATTGTAATTCGCTGTTTGCCGGCTACAGCTATGGGAGTAGCGTCATGTCTGGACAATTTAAACTTTGAAGAGGTCTTGGGCACGGTTGCCGGAGACGATACGATCTTTGTTGTTGTTCGCCAGCGCGATGCGATTCCGGAATTATTGGAGAAGTTTGATTCTTTGAAAAGGTAGGTGCCTGTCTTGCTATATGCGCTAAGTTTAAAGAATTTTATCTTAATAAATCAGCTGGAGGTAGATTTCGCTCCAGGGTTTAATGTTTTGACAGGCGAGACTGGAGCTGGTAAGTCGATACTTATTGATGCAATCAGTTTGTTGCTGGGGGGGCGAGGTGGGCCGGAATACGTCCGGAGTGGAGAAGAGAGAGCTTGTATTGACGGAATATTTACGCTAAGGGATGCACAAAGCGCGGCTGGTAAGCTGCGCGAGCTGGGATTGGGCGATGGGGAAGAGGAATTGTTTCTGAGTCGTGAGATTTTTGCAAACGGACGCAGTGTTTGCCGCGTGAATGGCCGCCCGGTCAATGTTTCAACGCTCCGAACAATCGGTGATGCTCTAGTTGATATTCACGGTCAAAATTTAAACCAAATTTTGATGCTTTCACCGCACCAACGGGATATATTAGACGACTTAGCTGGGGACGAGGCGGTAACCTTATTAGGGAAAGTAGGGAGTAGCTATAGGGGTATAATAGATTTGGAGAGGCAAATCAATTCATTAGGCGGAGACATGGCGACGCGTCTAAAAGAGCAAGACAGCCTTGTTTACCAAATTGATGAAATTGAAAGAGCCGGTTTGCAAATTGGCGAAGAGGAAGAATTGTTGCAGGAAAGGTCGCGGCTTTCCGGTAGCGAAAAAATTGCCGGAGCTTTGTCCGCTTCGATTGCACTTCTCAATGAAGAAGATGAAGGTCGCGATGCGCTCTCGATGTGTGGGAAAATGATCCATCACATCGAGAGCGTCAGTCTTTTGGACAGAGCCTTGGCAGCAATTGGCGAAGAACTGCAGGTCGCTCAAGAAGGTTTGAGCAATGCTTTTCGCGCTATGACACGCTACATGGATGAATTTGATTTCTCCCCTGAGCGCTTGGATTATATTGAAAGCCGGTTGTTCTTGATTGGCCGCTTGAAAATCAAATACGGGGAAAACGTCGCTGCTATTTTAGATGCCCTTCAAAAAGCACAGGAGCGGCTTGAGCAGCTGGCCCATGCCGAAGAACAGATTGCTCAGCTCGAGAGAGAGATGGAGATTGCATGGCTTAATTACAATGAACTAGCCAAGAATCTTACTTTGTTGCGCCAAAAGACGGCCGATGCCATGGAGGCTAAAGTTGTTGCGGAATTGCATTCTTTGGAGATGGGTCGGGCGCAGTTTGTCATTGAGTTGACGGCAGGGGAAGCCTCGGAACTAGGCGGTGACTGTGTGCAATTTCTAATCTCTGCTAATCCTGGTGAAGAGCCCAAGCCCTTATCCCGCGTAGCTTCGGGGGGAGAGTTGGCGAGAATTATGCTTGCGATTAAAACAATCCTTTCGGAGGTTGATCAGATGCCAACTTTGATATTTGATGAGGTGGATGCCGGGATAGGGGGAAGGACGGCACATTCTGTCGGAGAGCGTCTCGATAAGCTAGGTCACGGCAGACAGGTAGTCTGTGTCACTCATTCGCCGCAGATCGCTGCCCTGGCTGACTTTCATCTCTGCATCGAAAAATCAATCGTGGAAGAAAAAGCCGTGATTGATATTCAAGCATTGCAGGGGGAATTACGCATTGGAGAAATCGCCAGGATGCTGGCAGGCAAAAGCATCACGGAAGCAACATTGACTCAAGCAAACGAGTTAATTAGACGGAAGGGGGCAGTTTCCTGATGCGTTGTTCTTATTGTGGCGCAGAGGATACAAGAGTTTTGGATTCGCGTCCGGTCGAAGACGGTAATTCAATACGCCGACGACGCGAGTGCATGGTCTGTGGTCGGCGCTTTACAACCTATGAAAGGGCGGAGCTCTTGCCGCTATATGTTGTCAAGAAAGATGGCCGTCGCGAGGAATTCGAGCGCTTAAAACTCCTTGGGGGGCTGCGCACTGCCTGCGGTAAGCGCCCGATATCCTCCCATGAGATCGAGAGCATCGTCGAAGATATCGAAAATCAGCTTCGTGATAAGGGAGATGATGAAATTCCTTCAAGCGTAATCGGGGAAATGGTGATGGATCGATTATTAAAGCTCGATCAAGTCGCGTATGTTCGATTCGCTTCTGTTTATCGGCAGTTCAAGGATTTGAACAAGTTTATGGAAGAGCTACAGGTGATGCTGCAAGAAGACACTAAGGCGCAAGATTAATATTTCATTTGACAGGCCAATTTATTGGAAGATATAATTAGGCGGTGTCATTATGACTAGGTTAGTGAGGAGGCAACTCGATGGGGCCAAGAAATATTTTAAAAGTTCTAATTTTAATTATTCTGGTAGCAGTGGCAGCTGTATATTATGTGGTGCCGGCAGCCAAAAGCATGAATTTGGGACTAGATCTGAAGGGCGGCGTCTATGTCGTCATGGAAGCCATAGAAGGTGATCGGGAGATCACAAATCAAGACATGG
>CAZWXO010000014.1:0-860 GCA_964637885.1 uncultured bacterium | reverse complement strand
CCGAATCATTGTTGAATTGCCCGCCGTTGAAAGCGCCGAAAGCGCACTGCAAATTATCGGGCAGACAGCTAAATTGCAGTTTGCTGACGAAACGGGGCAAATCTTGCTGGACGGAACAGACTTAAAAAATGCGCTGGCAGCGATGGATAACAATACCAATCAATCTGTCGTCCAACTCACCTTCTCCAAAGATGGAAAGGACAAGTTTGCTTCTGCAACGTCTAATAACGTGGGTAAGCCAATCTATATTTTATTGGATGAGAATGTTATCAGTGCACCGACTGTTCGCGAGCCGATTTTAGATGGCAGTGCGCAGATTGATGGGATGGAGTCGCCGGAGGCGGCGCAGGAACTAGCGATTTTGCTTAATTCGGGTGCATTGCCTGTCGATATCGAAATCCTTGAGACGCGGACCGTTGGCCCTCAGCTCGGCAAAGAATCGATTGATGCAAGTGTCAAAGCTGCACTGCTGGGTTTGCTGTTAGTTGCGCTCTACATGATCGTTTTTTATCGTCTGCCAGGCTTGGTAGCGGTTCTTTCCCTGGGGGTTTATGTCGTTATATTGATGGGTGTTTTCTCCGGAATCAATGCGACTTTGACCTTGCCGGGAATTGCCGGCTTGATTCTATCGGTGGGTATGGCGGTTGACGCCAATGTCATTATTTTCGAACGCCTTAAAGATGAACTCAGAAACGGCAAGACATTGCGCTCAGCCCTCGATGCCGGGTTCAAACGCGCGACGCTGACAATTTTCGATTCAAATATCACAACCCTTATTGCGACTGCTGTCTTATTCTATTTTGGTAGCGGACCGATCAGAGGCTTTGCTGTTACCTTGAGCATTGGTGTCGTGATAAGTA
>CAZWXO010000013.1:13833-30055 GCA_964637885.1 uncultured bacterium | reverse complement strand
CTGTATTGCATTATTTGTGGGGCGGCAGTATGATTATTTGCAATTAGCAAAATGGTGACGGAGGTGGCTCTTTGGAACTAAGGATTGAAAGAGTGACAAGCAAGCGGGATTTACGCAATTTTATCTATTTACCTTTTGAGATATATCAAGATAATCCGTATTGGGTGCCCCCGCTTCTCCTCGATGAGTACGCCAGCCTTCGCAAGGACAAGAATCCGGCTTTTGATTTTTGTCAGGCCGAGTATTGGTTAGCTTATCGTGACGGCAAGATTGCTGGGAGGATTGCCGGGATTATCAATCCGAAGGCCAATGAAAAATGGGGGCATACTTATGCCCGCTTTGGCTGGGTCGATTTTGTCGAGGACTATGCTGTAGCCGAGGCGCTTTTTGCAGCTGTCATAGATTGGGCAAAGGAGCACGGGATGACGGGTTTGCAGGGGCCGATGGGGTTTACGGACTTTGACAAGGAAGGGATGTTAGTCGAGGGCTTTAACGAGCTGGGAACCTTGCCGATGATCTACAATCACGCCTACTATCCGGAGTATCTCGAGCGCTTGGGCTTCAGTAAGGAAGTGGACTGGATTGAGTTTGAAATAAAGTGTCCCCGGGAGATTCCGGAGAAGGTGTTACGTGTCAGCCAGGCCTCTTTAAAGCGACAGGGCCTGGAGGTGGCGAAGATTAAAAATCGTCGGGAACTCGCAAAGAAGTACGGCCGGCAGATTTTTGAAATTGTTAACGAAGCTTATGCGGATTTGTACGGAACAACTCCGGTGACGGAGCGGCAGATGGATTTTTATATTGATTTATATCTAGGCTTTGTCAACGTGCGCTATGTGCCGATTATCGTCGATGCGACGGGGAAGGCTGTCGGTTTTGGTCTAGCGATGCCTTCACTTTCCCGGGGTTTGCAAAGATCCCGGGGGCGGATTTTCCCGATCGGCTGGTGGCATTTATGGCGCGCTCTAGCTAGGCCTGTATCAGGGGATATGTATTTGGTCGCGGTCCGCAAACAATACCAGAATAAAGGGCTAACAGCAATTTTAATGACGGAGATTTTACAAAATGCGATTGCTGACGGAATGGTTTCAGCGGAGAGCTCAGGAGAGCTGGAAACCAATCAATCAGTGCAGCAGATCTGGCGTCACTATGACGTGCGCCAGCACAAGCGCCGGCGGGCGTACAAATTCGTTTTTTAAGTTTTTTGTCCCGATCTCATGGCAAAGCGAAAGCGCAGCGGTTTTACCTCCGCTGCGCTTTATCGGGCAGGTTACTTGCCAGGGCTTTTGATGCAAAGGATTAACGCTTGATACCTTGTCCAGATTCGCTGATGGCGATTAAATCATCTGGAAACGGATTAAAGAATGTCTGGTCCAGCAAGTAGGTCTCGTCAAAACGCACGGCCAATTGTCGGATCAAGGTCATCGGGACAGATAGGGGAACTTTGCCTTCCCGGTAATCATCGTAAGTATCCAGAATCAGCGCTTTTTCCGGGGCGCTGATTTTGTTTTTGAAGTAGCCGGCGGCGTGCATCAAGACATTGATGACCGAAGTCCGTCCAGGGAGCTTGGCGATGGCGCTGCGGAAGCCTTCGACATAAGTTTTGACGAGCTCATCAATCGGGATTGTGCCCGCTTGGGCGACTAATTTTCCAAGTTCCCGCATTTTGCTTTGATTGTATTCCATCATCAAAAGCTTGTTATAGCTATGAAACTTGATCAGTTTGTCCGGGGTGGGATGTTGCTGGAGCTCGCGAAGGCGGGCGTTGGCAAAAATCCGCGTAAAAAAATGCTCGCGAATGCGAAAATTTTGCAAACGCCCTTCGTCTTCGGCAGGAAGGCCGGGAAAGTCCTCCAGAATTCGCTGTCCAAAAAAACCGCCATTGCGCCCGGCGACGTTGGGGTTGTCGTTTTGATAAAATTTGGTGTCGTAGAGCCCGCAGGAAGGGGATTTGCCCTTCAAGATGAAACCGTCGATATCCACCAGCTTTGTCGAGGCGGCTTGGCAGTAGTCCTCCATTTCGGCTGTGACGTCACGACCGGTGGAGGGCTGGAGCAGGTAACGCCGCTCTTGCCTTAAGACAATGCGGATTGGATCCCGGGGAATGCCAAGGCCAATCTCTACTTCGGGACATAAGTCGATACACTCGCTGATTTTTTTTAAGCGCTCGACCCAAGGGTCGTGGAGCATGATGCCGTTGTAGCGCGTGGCAGCGAAGCCTAGGCAGCGACTGACAACAATCCGGGGTAAGAGAGATGTTTCTGAACGTGTCAATTATTTCACCTCGTTTTTTACGATGCATCGATGCTGCATCTATGGTATCCTTTACTATATTCGACTATTGTCTAAAGAAACCTTCTGAAAGCGAGGAAATAATAAATGAATTGTCCGAATTGTGGAAACATAGAGCCTGATGGTAGCGCATTTTGCAATAAATGTGGGCAACAATTAACGCCCGCTGTTGGAGCGCCGCCACGTACGGTGATGGGACTTGCTCCGAATATTACTGCTTTGCTGGCCTATGTCTTTGGATGGGTTTCGGGACTAGTGATTTTCTTTGTGGAGAAAGATCGTTTTATTCGCTTTCATGCCATGCAGTCGGTGGTTCTTTTCGGAGGACTCCACGTCGTTTATCAGGCACTGAAGATTGTCCTGTCGCTGCTGTCATTTTTCGATGCGCTGGCCATTGTCATTTTCCTGATCTACGTTTCGCTGGGGCTGACGTCCCTTGTCTTGTGGGTTGTTTTGATGGTTAAGGCATACAAAGGTGAACTTTTCCGATTGCCGGTGGTAGGAGATATCGTCGAGCGGATTTTAATCAACACCGAGAAGCGATAAGGGGGATTAAGGGGAATGGATGATAAAGATAGTTGCTGCCCAGGGGGTTTAGGTCATGACGCTGAAGCAGGTGGTTCACTGGAGGCTCTTTCTGCCAATAGGTTTTGTGGAGCTTTGATGGGCTTGGCGGCGGGTGACGCGCTGGGTGCGACGGTGCAATTTGCTCCGGCGGGAACCTTTGTGCCTCTGACAGAAATCGTTGGAGGCGGGTGTTTCAAGTTAGCCCCCGGAGAATGGACGGATGACACGGCGATGGCTTTGTGTCTGGCGGATAGCATTGTCCGCTCCGAGGGGTATGATGTCAAAGACCAGATGGATACCTATGCCAACTGGCTACGCCAGGGCTATATGAGCTGCCGGTCCTATGCATTTGACGTGGGAGTGACGACGATGCGGGCCTTGACAGAGTATGGCCGGACTGGGGAGCCGTATTGCGGTGAGACCCATGAATTTGCGGCAGGCAATGGCTGTGTGATGCGCCTCGCCCCGGTTCCGATGTTATTTGCCGAGGATTTGGAAAAAGCGGCGGAGCTCTCCGGGGATAGTGCCCGGACAACCCACGGGGCGCCCGAGGCGGTGGATGGCTGTCGCTACTACGGCGCGCTGATCGCCGCAGCGTTAAATGGCTATAGCAAGGACGAGCTTTTACAGCCGATGTTTCCTCTCCTAGCCGATTATTGGCAGAAAAAACCCTTGGTTCAAGGAATATTAGAAGTGGCCAGTGGATCTTTTAAGGAAAAAGAGCCGCCGGATATCCGCGGCAAGGGTCACATCGTCAAGACGATTGAGGCGGCACTGTGGGCCTTTGCTAAAACAGATAGTTTCAAAAGTGGAGCTCTCCTGGTGGCAAACTTAGGCGATGATGCCGACACCACGGCGGCCGTGTATGGTCAGCTCGCCGGCGCATTTTATGGCTGCAGGGGCACTAGGGGCGTTCCGGGTAACTGGATCGAGCTGGTGTCGAAAAACGAGCTGATTTGTGAGCTGGCGCAGAAAGTCCGCCGCTTGGCTTTATCCATCGATGAGACTTAGGCTAGGGAGGTAGACGCCTTGCGTGTCGGGACAGATATCATCGAAATACAGCGAATCCGGCAATCCCTTGAGGACCATGGTGAGGCACTCATGCAGCGCCTCTTCACCCAGGAGGAACAGGAGTATTGCTTGCATCAAGCGGACCCTGCCGTCCATTTCGCCGGCCGTTTTGCCGCAAAAGAGGCGGTTGCCAAGCTTTTGGGAACAGGGCTGGCGGAGGGTGTGCGGTTCAAGGAGATTCAGATTTGTCGGAAAGAATCTGGCGAGGTCGCCGTCGAGCTGAGCGGCACGAGTCGCCAGGTAGCCCAGGCTCTAGGGGTGGCGGAGATAGCTTTGTCGCTTTCACATTGCCGGGAATATGCTACTGCTGTCGCTATCGCGGGATGCTGATGTCTGGGCATGTGTGGCTGGATTGCTGACAAACAAGGCGGTAGAGATAGGATTTTAGCGGCGGACGTAGGCGCAAAAGGTGATAGATGACGCTTGATTCTGGTATAATCTCGTAGAATCGCCAGCTCGCGTTACGAATAATTTTGAAGGGCGCTTTCTGGTGAATGCGGCTTTATGTAACGAAATGCGTTTGATTGATAAAAAAACGATTGAAACCGTCGGCATTCCCGGAATGGTTCTTATGGAAAATGCCGGCAGTGGGGTTAGCCGCGTCGTCGTGGAGATGTTGGGCAACGCTTGTGCTAAAAAACGCGTTTGGATTTTTTGCGGAATTGGCAATAATGGTGGCGATGGTCTGGTGGTCGCCCGACAGCTTGCGGAGCGCGGGCTTCGGATCAAGGTTATTCTCGTTGGCGACCCGAGCCAGTTTAAGGGCGACGCTCTATTAAATTACCGGATTGCTCAGCGCTTAGGTATTGAGATGGTGGAAGCCAGAGAGCAACGGGATTTAGTTACCTTGCGCCTGGGACTGGCTGGTGTCGACCTGGTAGTGGATGCAATTTTCGGAACAGGGCTGCAGGGGGCGATTGAAGGCGAGGCAGCCGATATTGTTCGGATGATCAACAACGCGGAAAAACCTGTCGTCGCCGTCGATATTCCGTCAGGATTCGAGGGGGATACCGGGATGGCTCCTGAGGTCTGCATCGATGCAGCTGTGACGGCAACTTTCGGTCTACCCAAGCTAGGCCTGCTTTTGGGGATGGATAATCCACCGGTAGGGCGGCTTGCAGTCCTCGATATCGGGATTCCTCGAGGGGTGGTAGAGCAGATGCAGCTGCGCGCCAACTGGTTGCAGGCAGATGTGCTCCAAGGCTTGTTTATAAAGCGTACTGCCACTTCGCACAAGGGCGATTACGGGCACCTGTTGGTGGTGGGCGGCAGCACTGGATATAGCGGAGCTCCAATGCTCGCCTGTGAAGGCGCATTGCGCTCAGGGGTAGGATTGGTGACGGTGGCTGTTCCGGCAACGCTTTTTCAGGGTCTCTGCGGGAACAGCCCGGAAGGGATGGTTCGTCCATTGCCGGACAACGCTTCCGGCTGCCTCGTTGCCGAGGCAGCCGATGCTGTGGTTCGACGCCTTGACGAAGTTTCGGCATTGGTTTTGGGACCTGGCCTTTCTGACCACGCTGACACTCGGGGGATGCTGGCGCGTTTGTTGCCGCGGCTTTCCGTACCGACAGTTTTCGATGCTGATGCCCTGAATATCATTAGTCAGGACCGGCATATCTGGCGACTGCCCGAGTTGCCGTCAGTAATGACACCCCATCCAGGTGAGATGGCGCGTCTATTGGGGATAAGTATTGCCGAGGTGCAGGCCTCCAGGGTGGAAGTTGCCAGACAGGCTGCTTCTGTTTTTGGGGCGCATATTATATTAAAGGGACATCGGACAATTGTTTGCTGCCCCCAGGGCGAGGTGTTTATCAACTCTAATGGCAATCCCGGCATGGCCACTGGTGGCTGTGGCGACGTATTGGCAGGGATGGTGGGCGCCTTCTTAGCACGAGGGATGGAGGCTACGCTAGCCTGCAACGCTGCAGTTTTCCTGCACGGTCTGGCGGCAGATCTAGCTGTACAGGGATGTGGCGAAGAGAGCATGCTGCCTAGAGATATCTTGGGGCAGATCCCGATGGCTTTTAAACATTTAAAAGGCGTGCTGTAAATTTATTTATTTCTAGCGTTGCTAGTTCCGGCGAACTTAGCATTCGTCAAGTGCTTTTGCTTTTTGTGATTGGTCTTTAAGCAGGTATTGTTTCGGTTGACAATTATTAATTGATTCTCAAGCGATCTGTGAGTTGTGAATGGGGGGTTCCAATGGGTAGAAATTTTTGGGCTGAGATTAATCTCGATCATTTGGCGGCTAATGTGCAGAATCTAAAACGTGCTGCCGGGGATGCCGGGTTGATGGCAGTTGTTAAAGCTAACGCTTATGGGCACGGAGCCCGTCGCGTTGCCAGGGTGGCTGTCGACTGTGGGGCCAAGGCTTTGGGAGTCGCTTTGCTGGAAGAGGGAACCGATTTGCGGGCGGCTGGATTCTCCTTACCAATTCTTGTGATGGGGTTGATGCCCCCGGACCGGGCTGACTTAGTGGCAATGGCAGATTTATCTGTTTGCGTGTGTAATCGCGAGGCCGCTCTTGCGCTTTCTGAAGCGGCGGTGCGCAACGACAAAAAGATCCAAGTGCACGTTAAGGTTGACACGGGGATGGGGCGTCTGGGAATCAGTCCTGACGATGCAGGTGTTGACTACATCAAGTGGTTGCAAGCTTTACAAGGAATTAAGCTTGCCGGTATTTTTACACATTTTGCTACTGCTGACGAAGCGGACAAGAGCATGACTCGGCAGCAGTATCGTATTTTTAAAGATTTTACAGATGGGGTGACAGCTTCGGGCCTCGAAATCCCTACACGGCATGCGGCTAACAGCGCTGCCTTGCTGGATTTGCCTGAAACGCATTTGGACATGGTGCGACCGGGGATTAGTCTCTACGGACTCTACTCTTCCGAGCATGTATCACGGGAAATAAAGCTTCGCCCTGTAATGTCCTTGACGGGAAATGTGTCCTTTGTCAAACGGGTTCCTCAGGGCACGACAGTCAGTTATGGATCCTGTTACACATCGCCCCAGGAAGAAAACCTGGCGACCTTACCGGCCGGTTATGCAGATGGCTTTTGTCGGGGCAATTCCCCACTTGGGACTGTTCTGGTCGGGGGCAAGCGACGCCTGATTGCCGGAAAAATATGCATGGACCAGTTTGTAGTCAGCTGTGGTGACGATGATATTTTGCCAGGGGATGAGTTTGTCATTATGGGCGCTCAGGGGGGAGAGCGCATTGGCGCTGATGAATTAGCAGAGCGAATCGGATCGATTAACTATGAAATAATCTGCATGGTAGGTGGACGGGTGCCCCGGCGCTATCTGTCTGGCGGACAATTGATTGCCGAGGAATATTTACCTTGGGGCAAGGCTTGATTCGGGGGTGGCACGATGGAAGTAATCGCCTTTGTCGGGTCTAGCGGGACTGGCAAGAGCCATCATGCTCTGGATTTAGCTCGACAATACGGTGCAGATGCGATTATCGACGATGGTTTGTTAATCCACCAAGGCAAGATAATCGCGGGCTTTTCTGCAAAACGGGAAGCTCACACAATTCGTGCTGTCCGACGAGCTATTTTTACGGATGAAAAACACGTCAGCGAGGTGCGGGAAGGCCTTAAGGTAATCCACCCGAACAAAATCATGCTTATCGGGACATCGGATCGGATGGTGGCTTTGATCGCTGAGGCATTGGGAGTCAATCCACCCTCGCTTACAATATATATAGAAGACGTTTCTAGTGAGGAAAACATTGCGTTAGCCCGGGGCTTGCGCATGGGTCATGGTAAGCACGTCGTTCCTGTGCCGGCAATTGAAATGAAACGGCGTTTTTCCGGCTACGTCATCGAATCGCTGGAAAATTTTTTTTCAGGAATCGCAGGGCACAAAGAAGACGGTGTCCTAGAGCGAACCATTGTGCGTCCGCGTTTCTCATACATGGGGAAATTGCTGATTGCTGAAAATGTTTTTCGCACTGTGGCGATGTATGAAGCCAAGCGCTATCCTGGGTGCGCTAAGGTGGCCGGTTGCACAGTGAAACATGATGAGGACGGCGTCATGTACCATTTAAGCCTGATCGTCAGCTACGGCATTAAAATTCCCGAGCTGGCGGTTGGTTTGTCGGAGACAATCGGTGAGGAAGTTTTGCGTCTGACAGGCAATCCAGTTCTGCAGACTGAAATAACGGTCAAGGGCATCAAGTTAGAAGGGCAGGGGTAAGTGTGGAGGAAAGTTTAAAAAAAGGCTTGGCGCAGTGGCAGTCCAGGCGAGAAAAAGCGGCGGCCAAGGTGCCGGAGCGTTGCGCGGAGGTAAACAATTTTTCAGGGATTCCCGTGAAGTGCTTATACACTCCTTTGGACTGGGATGACACATCTTTTGAAGACAAAGTCGGGTTTCCGGGAGACTACCCTTACACCCGGGGAGTGCAGGCGGCCATGTATCGAAGCCGTCTATGGACGATGCGGCAGTATGCTGGTTTTGGGGGGGCCGAGGAAACCAACGCCCGCTTTCGCTACTTGCTGGAGCAAGGGCAGACGGGGTTGTCAGTTGCTTTCGATTTGCCGACGCAAATTGGCTACGATTCGGATCACTCTTTGTCGGCTGGTGAGGTCGGCAAGGTCGGAGTCGCCATCGATTCTCTGGCGGATATGGAGGTGCTGTTTCGCGAGATTCCCTTGGACAAAGTCAGCACCTCGATGACGATCAACGCTCCGGCGGTAGTGCTTTTGGCGATGTACGCTGTCGTTGGGGAAAAGCAAGGAATCGATTGTGCATCCTTGCGTGGGACGATTCAGAACGATATTTTAAAAGAATATATGGCTCGGGGCACCTATATCTATCCACCGCGTCAGTCGATGCGTTTGACGACGGATATTTTTGCCTGGTGCAAAAGAGAGATGCCTCAGTGGAATACGATAAGTATCAGTGGTTACCACATTCGCGAGGCTGGCTCGACGGCGGTTCAAGAATTAGCTTTTACCTTGGCTGACGGAATTGCCTATGTGCAAGCTGCTCTTGAGGCAGGATTGTCGGTGGATGAATTTGCTCCTCGGCTGTCTTTTTTCTTTAATGCGCAAATGGATTTATTTGAGGAAGTGGCTAAATTTAGGGCGGCCCGCCGTCTGTGGGCGAGGATTATGAAAGATCGCTTTCAGGCGAAAGACAGTCGCTCCATGATGCTGCGTTTTCACACCCAAACCGCTGGTGCGGCTCTAACGGCTCAGCAACCGGATAATAATGTTCCTCGGGTGACGCTGCAGGCTTTAGCTGCGGTTCTGGGGGGGACGCAGTCATTGCACACTAATTCCCGGGACGAGGCCCTGGCTTTGCCAAGCCAAGAGGCCGTCCGGCTTGCTTTGCGCACGCAGCAAATCATCGCGTTTGAATCCGGAGTGACAGAAACAGTCGATCCTTTAGCAGGGTCGTACTATGTCGAGGCTCTGACTGATAATATCGAAGCAGAAGCCTTGGCTTATATTGCAAAAATTGACGAGCTGGGCGGTGCTGTGGCTGCGGTTGAGCAGGGATTTATGCAGCGAGAAATCCAGGACAGCGCCTATCGCTGGCAAAAAGCTGTCGAGGAGAAAGAGCGGCTTGTGGTCGGAGTCAATTCCTTTCAGGGGGAAGAGACTGAGCAGACCGGCTTGCTAAGGGTTAATGCTGAGGTCGAGAAGAAGCAGTCCCAGGGCCTTCAAGAGATCCGTAGGACGCGGGACAATGCCTCAGTGGAGCTGGCCTTGCTGAAGGTTCGTGAAGCTGCCCAAAGTGGAGCGGAAATCATGCCATCAATTATCGAGGCCGTCAGGGTTTACGCTACTGTCGGTGAGATCTGCGATGAAATGCGACAAGTTTTTGGCGAATATCAGCCGGATACAATTTTGTGAGATAAGTGAGATAGAGGTGGCGTAGTTGATGGATGACAAAATTAAGATACGGGTTTTAATGGCCAAGCCTGGCCTTGACGGGCACGATCGCGGGGCTAAGGTGGTTGCCCGCGCTCTGCGTGACGCGGGGATGGAGGTCATTTATACGGGGCTCCGGCAGACGCCGGAGGCCATCGTCAAGGCAGCAATTCAAGAAGATGTGGGAGTTGTCGCCCTCAGCATTCTCTCCGGGGCCCACAACCATTTGCTGCCCATGGTAGTCGATGGACTGCGTCAGGCAGGTGCCGACGATGTACTGGTCGTCGGGGGGGGAGTAATTCCACGAGAGGATATCGCCGGGCTAAAAGAGGCCGGGGTCGCCGAGATATTTACTCCAGGAACACGCACCGGGGACATTGTCGATTACATTCGTCTCAACTGTCCTTCTCGGGAGTTGATGCCATGAAGCTGGCGGATTTAGCGGAAAGAATTCAAGCTGGTCACGAGCTGAGTATTGCCCGGGGTCTGACGTTGATAGAGGATAATCGGCCTGAAGGCGAAGCATTGCTGCGCCTTCTTTTTGCATCTGGGGGAAAGGCATTAGTTGTTGGAGTGACAGGTCCGCCAGGCTCGGGTAAGAGCACGATGGTGGATCGCTTGGCGGAAATATGGTCACAAAATGGATGGCGAACGGCTATTATCGCTGTTGACCCCTCCAGCCCTTTCACGGGAGGAGCAATTTTAGGCGATCGAATACGCATGCGACAAGCAGCATCAATTCCTGGGGTTTTCATTCGGTCGATGGGAGCGCGAGGCAGTTTGGGAGGGTTGGCGTCCCGGACAGCCGAAGCCGTCCATTTGTTGGATGCTGCAGGGTTTTCGCGCATTATCATCGAGACTGTCGGAGTTGGTCAATCTGAGGTAGAGGTTGCAACTTTGGCTGGGATAGTTGTGCTGGTGCACGTGCCTGGTTTGGGTGACGACATTCAGACTATCAAGGCAGGACTGATGGAAATTGGCGACATTCATGTCGTTAACAAATCGGATTTACCCGGCGCCGATCGAGTCAAGGCGCACATGATCGCCATGTTGGGGATGGACGAGAAAAGGCCCTTGCCACCGGTAATAAGTGTAGTGGCGGCGACGGGAGAAGGCCTTGGTGAAGTTGCTCTTAAGATTGAAGAGCTGGGCCAGGGAGAAGGACAGGAGCAGCGCCGCAAGGCCTGGAGTCAGCGCCAATTAGAGCTGGCAATTTTAAATCGGATGCAAGGCTGGCTCCAAGACTTGCCTCAGGAAATGTTGCGGGATGGAGAGAGACAGATCTTAGAGCGCGTTGCCTCGCCGGGGGAAGTTGCGGAAGCGTTGATAAAATATTTATTAGCATCTGGTACTAAGTAGGCAAATAATATATAATGGGAGAAATTTATTTACATCGTGATGAAGAGATGGAGGGTGCGCATTGCTAGAAAAAATCGACCATATCGGCATTGCTGTTAAGGACGCTGACACAATGCTACGCTTATATCAGAAGGCTTTGGGGATGGAAGTAGTGACTAGGGAAGTTGTTGCCGAGCAGGGTGTTGAGGCGGTCTGCTTAGCAGCCGGGGAGAGCGAGATTGAGCTTTTACAGCCGATCAATGACGACGGCCCCGTCGCCAAGTTCATTAAAAAACGTGGGGAGGGTATCCACCACATAGCATTTGGCGTGGAAGACTTGGAAAAAGCAATTGAAAGAGTTGAGGCCGAGGGCTTCGCTTTGATCGATGCGACTCCCCGTCTAGGAGTGGGCGGATCGCGAATGGTTTTTTTGCAACCAAAAACAACCGGAGGCGTTTTGCTGGAGCTATACGAGCGCAAGCAAGGCAGTCACTGAGGCGGGAGGGATAAATGCATAAACAAACCAAAGCAACGGAATTGCGCAAGAAGAGGATTCGCTTGGTTTTAGGGGGCGGCAAGAGCAAAATCCGCAAGCAGCACGCATCCGGCAAGCTGACTGCCCGGGAGCGGATTCATTACTTAATGGATGAGGGCGCTTTTGTTGAAACTGACGCTTTTGTCAGTCATCGTAGCCAAGAATTTGGGATGGACCTGGAGAATGCTCCCGGGGATGGCATCGTTACCGGCTACGGAACAATTGACGGACGGATGATTTTTGTTTACGCACAAGATTTTACAATCCTCGGTGGGTCCTTGGGTGAAATGCATGCTATGAAAATCTGCAAGGTGGCAGACTTAGCTCTAAAGACAGGGGCTCCTCTCATTTGTTTGAACGATTCCGGCGGTGCCCGCATCCAAGAGGGAGTCGATTCTCTCAACGGATTTGGGGCGATTTTCTTGCGCAATACGATGGCCTCAGGGGTTATCCCCCAGATTTCAGCCATTATGGGTCCTTGTGCCGGAGGAGCCGCGTATTCGCCGGCCTTGACTGATTTTATTTTCATGGTGGAGAACACCAGTCGTCTGTTCATTACCGGGCCTCAGGTGATCAAGGCCGTCACTGGCGAGATCGTCAGTGCCGAGGCATTAGGTGGGGCTGCAACTCACAACGCTGTCAGCGGGGTGGCGCATTTTTCCGATATCGACGACAAGGCGTGTCTGGATAGAATTCGCCAGCTGCTTTCCTATCTTCCTGCGAATAACATGGAAGAGGCTCCAATTGTCGCCTATAGCCAAAGTGATGGGGAAATGGTCTATGAGCTCAATCACGTTGTGCCGGAAAAGAAAAACCAAGCCTATGATATGAAAAATGTTATCCAATTAGTTGTGGACGCCGATAGTTTTTTTGAGGTGCAGGAGTATTTTGCCCAGAACATGATTATCGGTTTTGCGCGGATGGGCGGCAGGGTGATAGGTCTTGTCGCTAATCAGCCGAAATTCTACGCCGGATGTATCGATATCAATGCTGCGGATAAGGCGAGCAGATTTATCCGTTTTTGCGACTGTTTTAATGTTCCGATTGTTAACCTTGTCGATGTCCCGGGCTTTTTGCCCGGCGTCGCTCAAGAGCACAACGGGATTATCCGTCATGGAGCAAAAATGCTCTACGCCTACTCCGAGGCGACGGTTCCTAAGATAATTGTCATTACACGCAAGCTCTACGGAGGCGCTTATTTGGCAATGTGTTCTAAAAGCATGGGGGCCGATCAGGTTTTTGCCTGGCCGGACTCGGAGATTGCCGTCATGGGTGCTGAGGGAGCCGCAAATATTATCGGGCGGGAGCGCATTGAAAAGGCGGCCGATCCTGAAGGCGAACGTCGAAAATTAATTCAAGAGTATGAGGATTCCTTTGCTAATCCCTATTGGGCGGCAAGCCGTGGTTACGTCGACGCGGTGATCAAGCCCTGCGAAACCCGGGCTAGTATTCTGGCAGCGTTGCAGATGCTCCGTAATAAGCGGGAGGACCGGCCTGCCAAAAAGCATGGCAGTATACCGTTATAGGAGGCGCTATGGATATTCTTGTTCGTTTACTGATCGCAGTTATTTTTATTATTGTTTTTTTTGTTATTGTCTGGCTGTATCGTAAAATCGAGGCGCCGCCAGCGGGCAACAAACAAGGGAAACCAGTTGTTGCTATGGCGGATGATGAAGAGCTTGTCGGGGTGATTGCGGCGGCGCTTGCGGCAATGCTGGCGACCTCGCCGACCAAGATTAGAATTGCCAGTGTTAAGGAGATTGACGACGGGAGTGCTTGGCGTCACTATAGCCGCCAGCGACTTTTTTCCAGAGGCCAATGTTGGGAAACCAGAAAGTGATGGTGATTAAATGCGGGAGTTTATCGTTAAGGTCAACGGCCGTAGCTACCAGGTGGAAGTGGAGGAAATCACAGTAAGGGAGGGCCTCCCTCAAATATCAGCGGAACCAAAAACAACGGCAAGTGCCAAGCCCGTTGCAGCCAGTAGCCCCCCGGCCAAACCACAGGGCGGAGTGGCTGGCAGTGTCAGCGCGCCCTTGCCGGGAACCATTCTCAATATCAGCGTCGGTGTTGGCGACAAGGTCCAGCGGGGAGACCTGCTCTTACTCCTAGAGGCCATGAAGATGCAAAACGAGATTGTCAGTCCGGCCGATGGGATTGTCGAAGCGATCTATGTTGCCTCGGGACAGCAGGTGGAAAGGGATGAGGTCTTACTTATTGTCAAATAGTGAACTGACCGTTGGCTTGTGATATAATTCTTTTAATTTTTATAGAGAAAAAATATGGGGGCAGGAGGTGCATTGTATGACAAAGGCTTTAAGTGATTTATTGGTGTTGGATTTGACCCGGGTGTTGGCAGGTCCGTATGCAACGATGCTCTTGGCAGACATGGGGGCAGAAGTTATCAAGATTGAAGAGCC
This sequence comes from uncultured bacterium, assembly GCA_964637885.1. Lineage (GTDB taxonomy): Bacteria > Bacillota > CAZWXO01 > CAZWXO01 > CAZWXO01 > CAZWXO01. Next base: position 15,950 of record CAZWXO010000013.1, on the reverse strand, counting down.
AATCAAGGGCGACGACTCTCGCCATTATGGGCCCTTTGTCGGGGAAGAGAGCGCATATTTTATGAGTCTGAACCGTGACAAGAAAAGTATGACCCTCAATCTTAAGTCGGAGCAGGGCAAGGAGATATTCAAAGACATGGTGCGCCATGCCGACGTCGTTGTCGAAAATTATCGTCCCGGAACCATGGAAAAGTTGGGGTTGGGATACGATGTTCTACAGGAGATTAATCCTCGCCTGGTCTATGCGGCTTGTTCTGGTTACGGCAATACCGGTCCCTATCGCCACAAACCGGCATACGATATTATCGTGCAGGGTTTTGGTGGGTTGATGAGTATTACGGGGCAAGCGGACGGAGGGCCGACTCGGGTTGGTGCTTCAGTCGGGGATATAACGGCCGGACTTTTTACAGCTTTTGGGATTATGACGGCTCTCCATGCTCGGGAATCCTCAGGATTGGGGCAAATGGTCGATGTCGCGATGCTTGACTGTCAGGTGGCGATTTTAGAGAATGCCATCGCTAGGTATTTTGTGTCCGGCGATGTCCCCGGGCGTATCGGCAATCGCCATCCATCGATTACTCCTTTTGATGTTATTCCGACGAAAAAACATCATATCATCATCGCTATTGGCAACGATGCCTTGTTTAAGAAGCTGTGTGACATTTTGGAAATCTCTGATGCAGCTAGCGACGCCCGTTTCTTGACCAACGATGATCGAACCAAGAATTATGCTGAGCTAGAGCCGATTCTAGAAGCAAGATTCATGACCAAAACAGCTATAGAGTGGCTGGCTATTTTAGAGGGCGCTGGAATACCTTGCGGGCCAGTGAACCGCATCGATGAAGTTGTGAATAACCCACAAGTCATTGAGAGGGAAATGATTGTCGAGGTGGAGCATCCTATTGCGGGTAAGCTTAAAATGCCAGGAACACCAGTTAAATTGTCCAAGAACCCTGGTGGAGTTGAAAAACCTTCGCCTCTGCTAGGTCAACATACGGCGGAGATTCTGGAGCGATTGCTCGGGCTCGATGCGGAAGAGGTGGCTCGCCTCAACGAAGAAAAGGTTTTATAGTCGAGAGCGGATTGGGATCGTGGCGGATTGGTAAAATAAAAGCGGGTGGGGCGACCCACCCGCTTTCGCGTTGCTTAATGCACTTTTTCCTCGAAGCGACGACGCAGCTGCATATAAATAAAGAAGGTCAGCGCCCCGCTGATGATTGCTTTGACAATGTTGAAAGGAGTAGTGATGCTGATAATTGCTGTGATTAATTCGCTATTCAAAGATGTTTTTAGGAAAAGCGGAAGAATAATCATGTTGGCAGGAATCATCACCAGGGTAAAGGCAATGCCAGCTACCCCTAGCGCTATGCCAAGCCGCAGGAGGCTGGCTTTGTGGCGGTAGATGAGCCCGGCAGCCACGGCAAATGTCGCAGCACCGATGAAATTCATCAGGGTTCCCAGTGGTCCCCCGTCGCCGACTAAAAGTAGGAACAAAACGTTTTTAATCAATGCTACAAGTACGCCGGCAGGCGCACCCAGCCAAAAGGCCGCAATGAGCGAGGCAGTGTCGCTGGGGTCGTAAGTTAGGTACGGGGCTGCCGGGAAAAGCGGGAATCGGATGAAAATCATCAAGATTAAGGCAATTCCGCTGAGGACGCCGATGCGAGTCAATTTATTTACCTTCATATTATTGCCACCTTTTCATTTTCTTCTTCCATAATCATAATATCATCTCGGCCAAGAAGCAAGGGAGAAGGATGGCATCGGGCGTCCTGGGTTGTGGCTGATTACAATTTTTCTCCGCAGCATGTATAATTAACTGTATGGGGGTAGCGTCATGCTAGCAGAAACTTACGGAAAATATTATTTGGTGGATGGCAGTATCGTTCCAATTGAGAATCAGGAAATGATTGACTTGCCAGATGGGGTAAGGGTTTACGAAGTTATTCGCTTGCTGGGAGGGGTACCTTTATTTTTGTTCGATCATCTGGAACGAATGGATTTGTCAGCGCAAGCTGCCGGGTTGCCGGCTGTGCCGTCGCTACGCTTGATTGCCGCATGGATCGAGACGGTGGTCGCCCTGAATCTAGTTGAGACGATGAACCTGCGTCTCGAAT
>CAZWXO010000013.1:5578-13823 GCA_964637885.1 uncultured bacterium | reverse complement strand
GAATGGGTGTTGCAGGATAATGGTGCGGCGGCTTTTTTTGTTTTTTTCGTTCCTTCAAAATATCCGACACCCGAAATGTATCGCAATGGGGTTTTTGTTCAGCTTTTTAAATGGGTCCGGGAAAGTCCGGAAGCTAAAATCTGGCGCAGCGATTATAAAGCCAGGGTGGCTCAGGTGCTTGCCGAGACCGGTGCGTACGAATTATTGCTGGTCGACGATCAGGAGTGTGTCACCGAGGGCAGTCGTTCGAACGTTTTTTGGGTTAGGGATGACTCTATTCTGACAGCACCAGATCATGTGGTGTTAGGCGGGATTACCCGCAAATACGTTGTGGAGGCTTGTCATGAGCTAGGCTTGCGTCTGGATATGACGGCTTTGCCAATTACGCATATCGAAAGCTGCCAGGCGTGTTTTCTGTGTGGGACATCCCCCAAAGTTTTACCTATCGGCAAGGTGGGAGACGTGGAGTTTAAATCCGCCGAAAATGCGCTGGTGCAAAAATTAATGAGCACCTTTGATCATAAAATAGCCGCCTGGGTTAGCGAGCATCCGCGCCCTAAAGACAGTATGCTCTCATGACACAGGCATTAGTTTCCACTACCTGTCCGCAGGAGACGCTGTTGTTTGGTGAAGCCTTAGGAAGGCTGTTGATGCAGCGGCCCTGTAGCCTCGTATTGCTGTCCGGGCCGCTTGGGGCCGGAAAAACCACTTTGGTGCAAGGGATAGCGAGCGCGCTGGGAGTCAGCCATCCGATAACATCGCCAACTTTTGTTACGAGTCTTGCCTATCAAGGCAGGGTGCCCTTGTATCATATCGACGCTTGGCGGGTGGCGGAAGACCCTTATTTTGCTGAAGAAGTAACAGAGATTTTTGAGCAGCCGGGCATTTGCGTTGTAGAATGGCCAGAGCAACTGACGGACTGGTTGCCAGAGGAATATTTGCATATTTCCCTCGATTACGACTTTGCTAAGGACGAGATGTCCCGGCAACTGGTGGTGCGAGAGAAAGGTAGCGATTATTCGAATATTGTCGAGGAGTTGGGGCAGGCATGATTTTGGCTCTGGATACTGCAACGGAGGTTTGCTCGGTGGCGCTGGGGGAAAATGGCCGAAGGATAGCTCATTTTTCTGTGCACAATTCCAAGGCCCATTCCCGCGTCTTGGAGCCGATGATCAAAGAAATAATGCAGTTGTCAGGAGTAGGGCTTCGCGACCTGGCGGGGATAGCGGTGGCGGCCGGGCCTGGCTCTTATACGGGATTGCGGATTGGCATGACGGCAGCGAAGGTCCTGGCTCAAGTGGGCGGAATTCCGGTTGTGCCCGTTTCCACCTTGCAAGCTTTGGCAGTGGGGGCGGGGACAGCTGATACATTGATTTGTGCCTCTCTCGATGCTAGGCAGGGACGGGTCTTTGCCGGAGTTTATCTAGCGGGCCAAGCTGTGCGGAAAGATGCTTTGACAGACGGCAGGGCTGTGATTGAGGCCATCGAGCAGCTCGGCTATCGGCAGGTCTGCTTGGTCGGCAATGGTTCGTCTGTCTGTCTCCCTTGGGCACAAGCCAGCAGGCTAAGTTGTGTAGAGGCAGTTTATGACGGCCAGGCCGGATTGGCTGCCGGCGTTTTAAGACTTGGCGAAGAATTGCTTCTCGCCGGTAAGACGATGAGCTGCTGGAGCGCCGAGCCTTATTATTTGGCAAAGTCCGAACCGGAGCGGAGGCTGGCCAATCAAATTGAGGGGGAAGCCTTGTGATGGCCGATTTCTTAAGTGAATTGACGCTGCGGGCGATGGAGGAGAGGGACTTGGATGCAATCGTCGAGCTGGAAAAACTTTCTTTTCCAACTCCCTGGTCGCGACAGTCATTTGAATCGGAACTGTTTAGAAATTCTCACGCCCGCTACGCCGTCGCCGAGTATCGAGGAAGTGTGATTGGATACGGTGGCATGTGGTTGGTGTGTGACGAGACCCACGTGACGAATATTGCTGTTCACCCTGTTTACCGCGGACGCGGTGTCGGGCAATTATTGTTGCGGACAATGATGCTTACTGCGGCCATGCTTGGAGCGACACGGATGCTCCTTGAGGTTCGCCCGTCTAATCGGGTGGCGCAAAAACTTTATTTTGCCCATGGTTTTCGTCCTGTCGGGGTGCGGCCTAAATATTACAGTAATGATGGTGAGGATGCTTTAATCCTGCAATGTGATCAAATGGAGGTGACTCACGCTGCTGACTCTCGGAATTGAAACTTCCTGCGACGAAACGGCTGCTGCCGTCGTCAGGGATGGCCGGATTATTATTTCAGATGTCGTGGCTAGCCAGGTCGAGGAGCATGCTCTGTATGGCGGAGTTGTGCCGGAGATTGCCTCGAGACGTCACCTGGAAAACATTTGCCAGGTTGTCGATCAGGCGCTAAGAAAAGCTGCAGTTACCTGGGATGAAATTGATTTATACGCTGTCAGCGCTGGGCCGGGCCTGGCCGGTGCCTTGCTGGTCGGACTGACAGCGGCCAAGAGTTATGCCTTGGCAACTGAGCGCCCTGTAATCGGGGTCCACCATGTTGCCGCTCACGTCAGTGCCAATTTCTTAAGTGCTGTCGAGGTCGTTTTTCCGGCTATTTGCCTGACGGTTTCCGGAGGGCACACCTCTTTGCTACTTGTCAGGGATTACGCTGACATTGAGCAAATTGCCGCAACGCGAGATGATGCGGCCGGAGAAGCCTTCGATAAGACAGCGCGCTTGCTGGGGGCAGGCTATCCGGGTGGACCTGCCATTGAAAAACTGGCGGCCACCGGTAAGGCGCGGCACGTTTTCTTGCCCAGAGGTCTCGATCCTTCCTTGGGGCTGGACTTTAGTTTTAGCGGATTAAAGTCGGCGGTTGCCAACTATGTCGGACGAGCAAGACAGAAGGGAGAAACACTTTCTCCGGAGGATCTGGCAGCTTCGGTGCAAGCGGAAATAGTAAATATTCTCATCGGGAGGCTGCGCATGGCACTTGCGGCGCATTCTGTCAGGACAGTTTTGCTGGCGGGCGGGGTGGCTGCGAATACAGCGTTGCGGGAAGGTTGCGCCAAACTGGCTCTAGAACTAGGCCTGGCTTTTCATGTTCCGCCGCTGGCTTTGTGTACGGATAATGCGGCGATGGTCGCCAGCTCCGGTTTTTTTAGTTATCGTGCGGGTTACCGAGACGATTTGACCTTGAATATCCGGACGGTGTGGCCGCTAAATGTTAAAAATTTAACAATATAAGTAGGACTAAAGGACCAAATTAGCAAAATGTGCAGAAATGCATTTGTTGCTTTATTGCAACAAAAATCACCTGGTATGCACACCGGATAGCCAAAGAAATATCCTTTAAAAATAAGGCTTAGTGGGTTTTTTAACTATTTTTTATTATCTCTGCTTGACAAAGAAAAACGACAAATAGTATAATCGTACAGTAACTTAGATTTTGTCAATTATTTGTTCATCATTGCTTGTGCCAAGCGAAGGGTCCAATGCCCGAAAGGGCTTAAAATTTATTACAAATTTATAGGAGGTCATATCATGGGTTATGCTGAAAGAGTACTCAGCGATCTAAAGTCCAGGTATCCTTGGGAGAAAGAATTTTTACAAGCAGCAACGGAAATCCTTGAATCGTTGGCATTGGTTGTCGACAAGGATCCGAAGTTCGAGAAGTATGCTATTCTTGAAAGAATGGTTGAACCTGAAAGAACAATTATGTTCCGCGTTCCTTGGATGGATGACAATGGGAAAATCCACGTCAACCGTGGGTTCCGCGTTCAGTTCAACAGTGCTATCGGTCCTTATAAGGGCGGATGCCGTTTTGCTCCGAATGTTACCCTTGGGATGTTGAAGTTCCTTGGATTCGAGCAAATTTTCAAGAACTCGCTGACCGGTTTGCCTATGGGCGGCGGTAAGGGTGGTTCTGACTTTGACCCGAATGGCAAATCCGACGCTGAAGTTATGCGTTTTTGCCAGGCTTTCATGCTTGAGCTGTATCGGCACATCGGTCAGTTTACCGATGTTCCTGCCGGTGATCAGGGCGTTGGCGCTCGTGAAATCGGTTATATGTATGGCTACTACCGCAAGATCGTTAACCGTTTCGAAGGCGTTTTGACAGGTAAGGGCGCCACATGGGGCGGCTCCTTGATTCGTCCGGAAGCAACTGGTTACGGCACAGTTTATTTCGCCGCCGAGATGCTTAAGACTAAGGGTGAGCTTTTCAAAGATAAGCGTGTTGTTCTCTCTGGTTTTGGTAACGTTACCTGGGGCGCTGCTTTAAAAGTTCGCGACTTAGGTGGTAAGGTTGTCGCTATCTCTGGTCCAGACGGTTATGTTTTGGACGAAGAGGGTGTCGGTACTGATGAGAAGATCGAGTATCTCCTCGAGATGCGCGCCAGCGGCCGCAATGTCGTCGAAGATTACGCCAAGAAATTCCCCAGTGCTAAATTCTTTGCCGGCAAACGTCCTTGGGAAGTCAAGTGCGATGTTGCGTTGCCTTGTGCTACTCAGAACGAATTGGATGACAAAGACGCCAATACATTGGTCGCTAATGGCTGCATGTGTGTTGCCGAGGGTTCGAACATGGCCTCTACTTTAGATGCTGTCGAGATTCTTCGCAAGAACGTTCTCTATGGTCCTGGTAAGGCTGCTAACGCCGGCGGTGTTGCTGTTTCTGGTCTTGAAATGTCCCAGAACAGCGAGCGCATTCGTTGGAGCGCTGAGCGGGTTGACGAAATGCTTCTCGACATCATGCAGAATATCCATGCTAACTGTGTCAGTGCTGCTGACAAGGCTGGTTGCCCTGGCGATTATGTCGTCGGCGCTAACCTAGCTGGCTTCTTCAAGGTAGCTGAGGCGATGATGCAACAGGGTATCACTGCTTAATCCAACCATTTTAATTTACAGAATAACAAGGCCAGCCTTCGGGCTGGCCTAATTTTTGTGCTATAATTCTTTAATCAAATCGATTGGGGGCAGGGGCAGGGATGCGAATAGCAGTTATTGCCGGAGGAATGTCTTCGGAACGTGAGGTTTCACTGAAGAGTGGTGAAGGAGTTGCCCGAGCTTTGATCGGGCGGGACCACGATGTGCGCGTTTTGGATCTGGATGACGGGCTTTATGGCCATTTGCTGGCTTTTCGTCCAGAGATGGTTTACATTGCCTTGCACGGCGCCTATGGAGAAGATGGTCGAATTCAGGGAATGCTGGAGATCATGGGGCTAAAATACACGGGTTCCGGGGTTTTGGCTAGTGCCGTCGCGCTGGATAAGGTTTTATCAAAGAAGTTGTTTGGGCTGGCGGGTATTCCAACACCGCGCTGGGTTTCCCTGCGCAAGGAGCAGTGGGAAAGTGGCGCAATAGACATGTTGCAGATAGATGCGTTAGGTTACCCGTTAGTTGTCAAACCTTCCCGGGAGGGTTCGTCTTTCGGGATGTCGATAGTCAGGGATCAGAACGACGTAGGGGAGGCCCTGCGCAAGGCTTTCGCTTGTGACGCCGAGATTCTGCTAGAAGAATACATTAGCGGTAAAGAGGTTACGGTCGGTGTTTTGGGAAATGCGCAACTGGAGTATCTTCCCCCCATTGAGATTGTTCCCAAAAATGAGTTTTATGACTATGAGTCCAAGTACGCGCCGGGGGGCAGTGAGCACATCATTCCGGCACGAATACCTGAGGAAGCATTGCTCGAGGTTGGACGACTCGCCGTGGCAGCACACCAGGCTATTGGATGCCGAGCTTTTTCTAGAGTTGACTTGATGCTGGATGGCTCTAATAGGCCTTACGTGCTAGAGGTCAATACCTTGCCTGGAATGACCGAGACGAGTCTTTTGCCCGACGCTGCCCGGGCAGTCGGCCTCGACTATGCGGATTTAGTAGAGAAAATTATTCAGCTCTCAGTGCAGTGATGCAAGGGGATAAATATGGGGATAATGTGGGAAACCAGTCAAGTCAACCATTTTCCTAATCGCAGCCTGTGGATAAACCTGTGGATTGTGTGGATTAGTACTTTCGAAGGATTGCGGCAGAAGACGCAGTCCTTTTTGCTGCGGCGCTCTTCGTCAAGGTGCGACTTTGGCTCCTAGTTGTGCGTCGTTAGAACTCAATAATTGACTTTTATTTAAAATGCTGCGATATGCAGATTAAATAATAGCAAAAGCGAGCTTGAGCTATAAAAATGCTCATAAAGCCATTTTTAACTCATATATAGCGGTATTTGTTCATTGCGTATCTATCGAATAGTCATTAGAATTCTTATTGTTAGCACTCGGCACCAGTGAGTGCTAACAATATAATAAATGAAAAATGAGGAGGGTTGTCTTGATGAACATTAAACCTTTAGGAGACCGCTTGGTCATCAAGCCGATGGAAGGCGAAGAAAAGACAAAGAGTGGTATTGTATTGCCGGATACCGCCAAGGAAAAACCACAGCAGGGCAAAGTAATTGCAGTTGGTCCTGGTCGTGTTTTGGACAGTGGCGAGCGCGCAGCAATGGACGTGAACGTTGGCGAAACAGTGCTTTATGCGAAATATGCCGGTACCGAGTTCAAGCTTGATGGCGACGAATATCTCGTTCTCAGTGAGCGCGATATTTTAGCTGTTATTAATTAGTTTACAGAGTTATATTTAGAGGAGGGAAATTTTTATGGCAGGTAAGGATATTTTTTATAATGAAGATGCGCGCAAGCGTCTCGAACGTGGCGTTAATTTAGTTGCCGATACAGTCAAGGTAACACTTGGACCCAAGGGCCGTAATGTAGTACTCGGCAAAAAATATGGTTCTCCGGTAATCACCAACGACGGTGTCACGATTGCTCGGGAAATGGAATTTGAAGATGCAGTTGAAAATTCCGGCGCTCAGTTAGTTAAAGAAGTTGCTTCTAAGACAAACGATGTAGCTGGCGATGGTACTACAACTGCGACTGTTTTGGCTCAGGCGATGATTCGCGAAGGCCTCAAAAACGTTGCTGCTGGTGCTAACCCGATGATTTTAAAGCGCGGTATCGAAAAAGCTGTTGAAGCTTGCGTTGCCGACATCAAAAAAGTTGCTAAAAAAATTGACAGCAAAGAGGCAATCGCCCAGGTCGCTTCGATTTCCGCTGCTGATGAGGAAATTGGCAATCTGATCGCTGAAGCTATGGAAAGAGTCGGCAAAGACGGTGTTATCACTGTTGAAGAGTCCAAGACAATGGGCACTGAGCTTGATTTCACCGAAGGCATGCAGTTTGATCGTGGCTATATTTCCCCATACATGGTTAGTGATGCTGAGAAAATGGAAGCGGTTCTTGAGGATCCCTTTATTTTGATCACAGACCGCAAAGTCAACAACATCCAGGACATTCTTCCTTTACTTGAGAAGATTGTTCAGCAGAGCAAGCCTCTCCTGATTATCGCTGACGATGTCGAAGGCGAAGCTTTGGCCACTTTGGTCGTTAATAAACTCCGTGGCACATTTACAACTGTTGCCGTTAAGACTCCTGCTTTCGGCGATCGTCGCAAAGCAATGCTGCAGGATATTGCCGCCTTAACAGGTGGGGAATACATCAGCGAAGATCTTGGCATCAAGTTCGAGAGCGTTACCATCGAAATGCTGGGTCGGGCCCGCCGCGTTCGCATCAACAAGGAAAACACGATTATTGTTGACGGCCATGGCAGCAAAGACGAAATCAGCAATCGTATCAAGGGTATCCGTGCCCAGATCGAGGACACTACCTCCGACTATGACAAAGAAAAACTCCAGGAACGTCTTGCTAAATTGTCCGGTGGCGTTGCAATCATCAAGGTTGGCGCATCCACTGAGACCGAGCTTAAAGAGCGCAAACATCGCATCGAAGATGCCTTGAATGCTACTCGCGCTGCTGTCGAAGAAGGTATCGTCGCTGGTGGTGGTACTTGCCTTATCGATATCATTCCTGCCCTTGACTCGCTTTCCCTTGAGGGAGATGCTTTGACAGGGATGCAGATTGTGCGTCGCGCTCTTGAAGAGCCGACTCGTCAGATCGCAATCAATGCTGGCTTTGAAGCTGGTGTGGTTGTGGATCAAGTTAAGAAAGAAAAGGTCGGCGTTGGCTTTGATGCCATGGCCGGCAAGTATGTCGACATGGTCGCTGCCGGAATCGTTGATCCGGCAATGGTAACTCGCTCGGCTCTGCAAAACGCAGCCAGCATCGCTGCTATCTTCCTGACAACAGAAGCAGTCGTCGTGGATCAGCCGGAAAAAGATGGTCCCGGCGGCATGGGCGGCGGCAT
>CAZWXO010000013.1:0-5568 GCA_964637885.1 uncultured bacterium | reverse complement strand
CCAGCAGGCGGCGGCATGAATCCCGGCATGGGCGGCATGGGCGGCATGATGTAAGCCCTTCCCCTACGATTATAAGTAAAAATTAGACAAAACCGTCCTTCGGGGCGGTTTTGTTTTTTGCTGCTTCAAGGGATGCCGGGGATGTTGTATAATAAAGCAGCGCATTTAAGGAAAAGTGAGGGTAAAATATGCATCAGACAATTTTAATCATTGATTTTGGTGGACAGTACAGCCAATTAATTGCCCGGAGGGTAAGGGAGTGCGAAGTATATTGCGAAATACTGCCTTATTGGGCCGATTTAGCTAAAATAAAAAGTAAGAATCCTGTGGGAATTATTCTTTCCGGAGGGCCGGCCAGTGTCAATGTCGCTAATGCCCCCGAATGTGATCATGGCATTTTTTCGCTTGGGATTCCTGTCTTGGGGATTTGCTATGGAATGCAGCTAATCTCCCGCAATTTCGGCGGAGCTGTCTCTAAAGGAGAGGCTAGGGAGTATGGCCGGGTTAATTTAACTGTGGATGATCAAGGGTGCCTACTTAGTGGTGTCGCAAGTTCTACCCCATGCTGGATGAGCCATACAGATCTGGTTGAAAAGCTCCCAGAGGGATTTTCGATCATCGCCCATACGGACAATACCGGGATCGCTGCAGTTGCCCATCGAGAAAAACAGATTTACGGGGTTCAGTTTCACCCGGAGGTGACCCATACTCCGGAGGGACAAAAAGTTATTCGTAATTTCCTTTTTGAGATCTGTGGCTGTACCGGCGATTGGTTGATCTCGTCCTTTATCGAAAGCACGATTGCCGATGTTCAGGCAAAAGTAGGCGATGGTCATGTTTTGTGCGCCTTATCTGGGGGGGTAGATTCCTCGGTTGCAGCGGTGCTGGTCCATCGCGCCGTCGGGGACAAGCTGACCTGCGTTTTTGTCAATCACGGTCTTTTGCGCAAGGATGAAGCGGCGAGCGTCGAAAAAACCTTTCGCGATGAATTCCACATGCGTTTAATTGTCGTCGATGCCCAGCAGCGTTTTCTTGGCAAGCTGGCTGGGGTAACCGAGCCGGAACAAAAACGCAAAATCATCGGGGAAGAATTCATTCGCGTCTTTGAAGAAGAGGCCAATAAGCTGGGCAAGATTGACTGGCTGGTCCAGGGGACAGTTTACCCCGATGTGGTCGAAAGCGGCACGGAAACGGCAGAAAAAATCAAAAGCCATCACAACGTCGGGGGATTGCCCGAAGACATGCAGTTCGATCTTATCGAGCCTTTGCGGGAACTATTTAAGGACGAGGTTCGCAAAGTCGGGAGCGAGCTCGGGATTCCGGATGAGATTGTCTGGCGTCAACCTTTCCCCGGGCCGGGCCTGGGGATTCGTATCATCGGAGGCGAGATTACCGAGGAGCGCTTGGCAATCCTGCGGGAGGCCGACGCCATCTTCCGGGAGGAGCTAAAGCTGGCTGGCCTTGAACGCAAAATATGGCAGTCCTTTGCCGTGTTGCCGGCGATTAGTGCCGTTGGCGTGATGGGTGATGAACGAACCTACGCTTATCCGGTAATTTTACGGGCTGTCGGCTCAGAAGACGGGATGACGGCGGACTGGTCGCGGATTCCTTTTGAAGTCCTCGAAAAAGCGTCCAACCGGATCGTCAATGAAGTTAAAGGGATTAATCGAGTCGCCTACGATATCACCTCCAAGCCACCGGCCACGATTGAGTGGGAATAGAAGCGAGATAGTTTGATTTTTTTGCTTTGTAGCTAGGGAATAGGGAATAGGGAAACGTTATGCAGGAGAAAATGGTTTGCTTAGTAGGGTTCGCTTCTTTGTTAGTTTCGCGTTGCTAGGTTCGTCTAGTAATGCCCGCTGCTCGGCGGGCACTGCCGCTGCGAGCGTGGGTTCGTCACAGAATGGCTGTCATCGGTTTCCTGCGCTTTTAAGGTCGCAAAAACAGCCCTTCCCTGGGCTGCATTTTGCTAACGCCCCTTCCATGGGGCTTTTCCCTTAAACGCTTGAAAACCAATTACGCCATTCTAGCTCCTCTCCCACATCGCTCGCTCTGGCAGTCCCCACCGCTCCGCTAAGCCTAGCCTTGAATTTCTTACCTTGATCTGACGACATTTTTGATTTTTCACCAGACATCCCTAATCAATGGGAGGAATAATAATGCCAACACTTGAACGAATTTGTCTGAGTTGTTGCAGTAGAATTTAGGGGCAAATCTAAAATAAAAACTGTGTAGAAGTGTTGTATAATAAGCACTGCTATAAGAAAATGAGCAGGGAATCATTTTTTAGGATTAAAGCATGATTTAACGAGGTGTGGTTGATGAAGGTGGGAATACGCGAAAAAATCTTGATGTTAATCCTTGCGACTGTTTTTCTCGGTTCGTTTGCCTTGGGAACGGTTTTTTACCTTTTTGCCTCAAATAATTTATGGCGCGGTGTGGAGCAACGGGCCTTTGCTACCGTTGCTGCTGGAGCATTGTCCATTGATGGGGATTTGCATGAGCGGATTAAATCACCGGAAGACAGAAAAACGATGGTATACAAGGAATTACAAGACACACTCAATAAAATTCGCCAAGCTGGCAGTGTGACATACGTTTATACGATGCGCAGGGTCGATAGTTACCATCATCAATTAATTGTTGACGGCGATACCGGAGAACTAGAAGTTCCTTATGGTACAGTTTACGACAACCATCTGGCGGTTAACAAGGTTTATGATGAAGGCTTGCCTGCTGTGCGGGATGCGCTTTTTTATGAAGAAGGATTTGGTTGGTTAATGACGGTTCTGGCCCCGATTCGTAACAGTCAGGGTGAAGTGGTGGCGATGCTGGGCGTCGATGTCGCTGTTGATGAAATTCGTCAGCAACAGTATGTGATTTTGCTTTGGATTTTTGGAATTAGTTTTCTTTGTTCGGTGATTTTTTCTTTAATCGCTTATAAAATTGCTGGCAAAATAATTGCGCCGATAGTAGGAGTAACAGAGTCTATCGACGCCATCAGTGAAGCTATTCAAGGGACAGATCCTGAACTGATCGAAGAGGCTCTATCCGCAGAAGACGTTTATCGCAAGCATGGCCAGTGGCTGCCCGAAAAAATGTTGGATCGGCAAGACGAAACCGGGACACTTTCCCGCTCATTTACGAGAATGAAAGATCAGCTCAAAGATACTTTCAAGCTGCTGACAGAAAAAAGTGAAGAAAATGAGGCGTATCGTCAGGAATTAGTTGCCCAGTTAGAAGAGAACGAAAGCCTTTTAATAAAGATTCGCGAAAACTATATGGCGACAGTGCAAGCATTAGCCAATGCAATTGAAGCGATGGACGATTACACGGAAGGCCATTGCGAGCGAGTGTCAGAATACGCGATGAAAATCGCGCGGCATGTGGGGCTGGATGTGGACACAAGCTATCTGCTGGAAGTGGCTGCCCGACTTCACGATATCGGTAAAATTGCCGTCCCCACGGAAGTGCTCAACAAGCAAGGCCGCCTAACATCGGAAGAGATGGATATTGTCAAGCAGCACCCGAAAGTTGGGCACGATATTCTCGCCCAGATTCCTGGGATGGAGCGAAGCCGGGAAATGATATTGCAACACCATGAAAGATATGATGGCAGAGGCTATCCTCAGGGATTTGTCGGCAAGGACATTGAGCAGTGTGCTCATATTCTTGCGATTGCCGATTCCTTTGATGCCATGACCAGCGTTAGACCTTACAGGCGCATTCCACTTAGTAATGCGGAGGCCATCGCTGAACTAGAGGCCCATGCGGGGACTCAGTTTGATCCCGAGATTGTGGCGGCGCTGATTGAGATTCTTCGCCAAGAAGCTGCCAATTAGCAGAAATGCCATAAACGGGTGTCAGTTATTCTAATCACTGCTTAGCGAAAGAAGATATCTCGTATTTGGGGTGGCTAGAATTCTTTCGAAACGATTTTTAACTAAAATAGTGACCTGACAGGTGTATTAGGGAGTGATTTAATGGCTGGGAAAATGGGGCAATACGACGTAGTGGTCATCGGCGCGGGGATTGTCGGGATGGCTGTCGCCCGCGAGTTAAAGCGCTGCGGTTTGACGACGGTCGTCATCGAAAAAGAGGAGGATGTCGGACGGGGGGCGAGTTGTCGCAACAGTGGAGTTGTCCACGCCGGCTTTAATAATCGTAGCGGTAGTATGATGGTCCAGTATTGTGTGGCGGGCAACCGTGGCTATGAGGCTTTTGCCCAGATGCTCGACGTTCCCTATCGCAAGACTGGTAAACTTGTTATAGCATTACGAGAAGACGACTTGCCCATTATTCGCCGACTCAAGGAGCAGGGGGATCGAAATGGTTGCCCTGGTCTAGCCATCGTCGGGCGGGATTTTGTTAAGGAACACGAGCCGATGGCTGACGGTGTGGCGGCGCTCTGGTCTCCGGAAACAGCTATTGTCAGTTCGTATCTGTTACCCATCGCTTTAGCTGAAAACTTCGTCGATAATGGGGGGGAGATTTTTCTTAATTCCCAAGTGATCGGAGTCTCGCAAGGGGCAGAGGGATTTGCGGTGACGTGTGATACGGGCCTTTGCCTGACTGGGCGATGGTTGATTAACGCGGCTGGCCTTTTTTCCGATCGAATCGCGGCCATGGCAGGCGATAGTCGCTATCGCTTGTATCCGTGTCGTGGTGAATATCATGTCCTGGATAAAAGGATGGCGGGGCTTTTGCGGATGCCGATCTATCCGGCGCCTCAACCTGGCGATGGAGGACTTGGCGTCCACTTGACACCATCAATTGACGGGAATATCCTGATTGGGCCTAGTGCAGAATACATCGGAGATGCCGAGGATTATGGAACGAGTCGCGCTGTACTTGAAAAGCTGACCGCCGAAGCGAGAGAATTGTTGCCGGGCCTTGGCCAGGCTGAGTATATTAGAAACTACTCCGGGGTACGACCTAAGCAGGTGGATGAAGCTACGGGAGGCTTTGCGGATTTTGTAGTGGAAGAAAGCTCAGCTATTTCGCATCTGGTTAATCTTATCGGTATCGAGTCGCCAGGCTTGACGGCCGCTCCAATTATTGCCAGCGCCGTCGCCGAGATTATCGGTGCAAAAGAAAAACTAGTTAAAGATCAGAACTATCGAGACTCGCATCGCTTTCCTGACCGCCTGTACGCGAGTACTCTGGGGCAGCGTCGCAACCTGGCCCAGACAGAACCTGACGCCGGTGAGATTATCTGTCGCTGCGAAGAGATCAGCAAGCAGGAAATTCTTCAGGCGATGGATAACAAGCTTGGCAGCGTCTCCCTGAAGTCGATTAAGTACCGCTCCAGAGCGATGATGGGGCGTTGTCAGGGAGGATATTGCGCACCGAGGGTTGTTAAGCTGCTGGACGAAGTCAAAGGAATCCCGACTTCTCGGATACAATACGGTAAGAATGGCACGGAGCTATTCTGCGGTTGCGTGCGAGGTGACGAGGATGAATAACAGACAGTTGGTCGTTATCGGTGGTGGCCCGGCGGGGATGGCTGCGGCGCTGGCCGCGCGGCAGGCCGGAGTGCAGGATGTTTTGATTGTCGAGCGGGAGCAG
>CAZWXO010000012.1:18222-30863 GCA_964637885.1 uncultured bacterium | reverse complement strand
GTCTTAACCGCTTGACCATGAGGCCCCTAATTATGGTTCCGGGACTAGGACTCGAACCTAGACTATCTGAGTCAGAGTCAGACGTGCTACCATTACACAATCTCGGAACAACCGAACATATGATATTATAACTACCAGCGCCTCTCTTTGCAAGAGGCTTTAAAAATTCTCCTTGATATAAACTATCGCCGCATCGATGCGCTGTAGACAGTTTTCCTGGCCTAGCGTCGCGATCAGCTCAAATAACCCAGGTCCGCTGGTTTGTCCGCTGATCGCCAGACGCGTCGGGTGGATCAGTTCGCCTGCCTTGACGCCGGCCTGTTCGGCCGCACTCCGGAAAGCGGCCTCCAGGGTGTCGTGGTCAAAGGGCTCTGCTCCGGCAATAGCCTTGCGGCATATCCCCAAAATTTCGACGGCGTTGGGTTTGACAAAGGATTTATTGACGCCCTTTTCTTCGTATTCCTTGACAGGGTGGTAGAAGTAACCGGCTGCGTCGGCCATTTCCACCAAAGTGTGAACGCGGGGCCGGAGCATGTCGACGATTTTGAAGAAATGCGCTTGGGCCTGGTCAGCGGGTACCTGCTCAAAAAGGCCTGCCTGAACGAAGAAGGGCGCTGCCTCCTTGGCGACTTTCTCCAGGGGCAGTGCCATCATGTATTGCTGATTCATCCACTTAAGTTTTTGCACATCGTAGACAGCGGCAGTTTTGGAAACGCGACGCAGGTTAAATTCCTGGACAGCCTCTTCGAGGGTGAAGATTTCTTTTTCGCCCTCCGGCGACCAACCCAACAAGGTCAGGTAATTGAGCAATGCCTCGCCAAGAATGCCCATCTGGCGGTATTCCTCGACAGAAGTGGCGCCGTGGCGCTTGCTCAGCTTGCTGCGGTCGGGGGCCAGAATCATCGAAAGATGGGCAAACTCTGGCATTGGATATCCCAGCGCGGTGTAAAGAAAAGCCTGGCGCGGCGTGTTGGAAAGGTGTTCCTCAGCACGGATAATGTGGGTCATCTTCATCGCGTTGTCATCGACGACGCAGGCAAAATTATATGCCGGGAGGCCATTGGTTTTTAAAATAATAATGTCATCGAGTTGAGAAAAGGAGAAGCTCACTTCGCCTCGAATCAAATCATGAATGACAATCTCGCCTTCAACCGGGGTTTTCAGTCGGATAACTGCTTTTTCCCCTGACTGCACTTTTTTAATCGATTCGCCCGGGTCCAGGTCGCGGCAGCGTCTGTTATACCTTAGCTCCTGGCCGGCTGCGCGTTGCTCCTCCCGATCTTGCTCAAGCTGTTGCCCGGTGCAAAAGCAATAGTAGGCGAGCCCTTCTTTAACGAGGCGCTCGGCCTCGGCACGATATAGTTCCTGACGTTGGCTCTGGAAGTAGGGTGCGTATTCGCCGCCGGCTTCGGGGCCTTCGTCCCAGGTTAGTCCCAGCCAGCGCATCGAGGCGAGAATCTGCTCGATGGAGTCCTCCATAAGCCTTTCAGTGTCGGTATCTTCGATACGCAGGATAAGCTTGCCATTGTTGTGCTGGGCAAAAAGATAATTGTACAGGGCTGTGCGAGCCCCCCCAATATGCAAATATCCTGTGGGGCTAGGGGCAAAGCGCACGCGAGTGTCATTTTCAGGCATGGATAATCTTCCTTTCTAGCTCATCTTATCGCCGCCGCCAGGCCATCTGGCGATGGTCGCGGCCAATTAATATTATTTGGAGCCTTTGCAGCTTGCTAAGAGATATATTTTTCTCTATTAAGTGGGCAGGAGGCCTTTATATTATGCAGTTATAATCTGGATGTGTAAAGTGAGTTGCCCAAAATCTCCGAGTGGAGTAGAATCTTCATGTGACTTTGGACGAAATATATGGAGGTGATGCAAATGGCAAAGATTACATTTATGGGAGGCGCGCGGACAGTTACAGGTTCTTCGTATCTCGTTGAAGCTAACGGCATCGAAATCGTGATTGACTGTGGCTTGTTTCAGGGTAAGCGGGAATTACGTTTGCGGAATTTTCGCAATCCATTGATTCAGCCGGGTGAAGTTGATTATCTGCTTTTAACCCACGCCCACATCGATCACTCCGGTCTGATTCCCCGGTTTTGCAAACAAGGCTTTAAAGGGTCAATCTACGCTACCAGCGCGACAGTCGACTTATGCCAGATCATGTTGCCCGATGCCGGACATATCCAAGAAATCGAGACAGAGTTTGACAACCGCAAGGCGAAGCGTCGCGGGGAAAAGGATCTGGAGCCACTCTATACAGCCGACGATGCCCGGGCCTGCCTAGGGCAATTTAAGTCTGTTCGCTATGGACAGATGACCGAGTTGCGCAACGGGGTCCGTTTCCGCATGGTCGATGCCGGACATATCCTTGGCTCGGCGATGATCGAGCTCTTCATCAACGAAAACGGGGAAAATACGAAAATCGTCTTCGGCGGGGATATGGGCCGCAAAAATACGGCTTTGATTCGGGATCCAGCCTATATCGACTCGGCTGACTATCTCCTGCTTGAATCGACCTACGGTAACAGGTTTCACGAGCCGGTGTCGGCGCAGGATGCCGAGTTGCGGGACATCATTAATAAAACGATTAAGCGTAACGGCAACGTCGTAATTCCTGCCTTTGCCGTCGAGCGTACTCAGGAGTTGCTGTTTCATTTAAATAATCTACTCAAGGCTGGGGAAATTCCCCATGTGCCTGTCTTTGTCGATAGTCCTTTAGCTGTTTCGGCCACAGAAATATTTATGAAGAATCGTGAGTATTTTGATTACGATCTGATCGACGACATGAAAGAAGGGGATCGCCCCTTTGACTTTCCAGGAACCCGTTTTGTCCGCGCAGCCGAGGAGTCGAAAGAAATTAACACGATTCCCGGGAGCAAAATCATTATCTCTGCCAGTGGCATGGCAGATGCAGGCAGGATCAAGCATCACCTGAAGCACAATCTGTGGCGTCCCGAATCTTCGATTGTCTTTGTCGGTTATCAAGCCGAAGGGACCCTCGGACGGCGCATCGTCGAAAAAGAACCGATGGTCAAGATCATGGGCGAGACGGTCAAGGTCGCGGCGGAAATCCACAAACTCGACGCCTTCTCCGCTCATGCCGACCAGCAGGAGATCTTGGAGTGGGTAGGACACATTACCGACAAACCCAAAATGGTTTTTGTCGTCCATGGCGAGTCCGAAGCTTCCAGCACTTTAGCGGGCCTGCTGGAGAGCAAATATGGCTTGGATACGATGATTCCTGATGTGGGCGAGGAGTACACCCTCGTCGCTGGCAAGCTGCAGATGACAAAATCTGCTTTCCCGATGCCGGAAATGGATGTTCAAAAGCGTGCCCTCTTGGCGATCATCCATTTAGAAAAACGTCTCTCCGATCTCAAGGAGGACCTCGTTATCACCGGTGGCGATATTGGGCGACGGGATGAGCTAGAAAAACTTAGCAGTGTTTTAGAGGCTAAGGTTGGTGAGTTCGAGCGGATGCTGATTAGGAAATAACAAAGCTGAGGAATATATGGAAAACAATGAAAGTCAGGCAGCGTTCGTGAGCACGCCACAACTTGCAGAATTGCCGTGCTACGCGCTGCTGGAGAAGCTGGCCAGTGCGGCGCCGATGGCTGAGCTGCTGGGTGGAATCGCCGCCGGAAAAAAATATTTGCACGGCTATGGCTTGCAAGCGGGGGCACTACCCTTGCTGGCAAGCCTTGTCGGCGTTAACCGTCAGGGTACTGTCCTTGTCGTCGTTCCCAAAATGACCGATGCTATCGATCTTTCTTCGGTCATTGGCCAATTCATGCCCGAGCATGAGTTGGTTATTTACCCGGCAATGGATGTCATGCCCTACGATGTCATGGCAACCAACACCGATGTACAGGTCAGCCGCGTCGATGTACTGGCGAAGCTAATTGCCAATGAGCGTTGCCTGATTCTGGCCCCGGTGCGTTCTTTGCTCAACGCCTTGCCCCCGGCACAGGTATTTAGGGAAATGGTTTATCCCTTAGCAGTGGGAGATGAACTGGAAATCGGACGCTTTGCCGCACATCTCGTGTCACTGGGCTATGAGAGGGTCCGCCAGGTGGAGGCTGAGGGTCAGTTTGCCCAGCGCGGCGGCATTGTCGACATCTTTATTCCAGGACAATCCGACCCCTTCCGCCTGGATTTTTTTGGCGATGAAATCGAATCGATCAGTTATTTTAACGTCGTCGGCCAATGTTCGACTACGCCTGTTGCGCGGATTAAAATTCTTCCGGCAGCCGAATATGTGCCGGATAAAGACGCCTTGCTCCGCACGTCGACAAGCATTAACCGGAGTCTAACCAAGAGCAAATTAAAGCCTGGCAAGCATTTGGCCAATTTTCTGGAAAAGATAGAGCACTGGGCGGAGCATCAGATGCCGCATCCCAACGAGATTGCCGGTTTTTTGCCGATGATGCTGGACCAGACTGCCGGATTGATGGAATATTTGCCGCAAGATGCCTTGGTAATTTTTCACGAGTTGCGCCACTGCCAGGATGAATATCAGCGCAGTCAGACCGAAATGCAAGGCGTCGTCAAGGATTTGCTGCCGCAGGGTGAAACACTGGCTGAGCATGCCGGCTTGTATTTGCCATGGGAAAAACACTTAGACGAAAATAATCCCGGAACCTTTCTTGTTGCTGAGACACTGTTGCGAACAACAATTGGCTGGCGGCCACAGGTCGTGGCGGGCTTTGCCATGTTACCCCCGGTGTCTTTCTTTAACGCCGCAGAGGTTTTTAAGGCCTTTTCAGTGGAGCAAAGGGCTAAAGGCCATCAACTAATTTGCACCGCTGCTTCTGCTCCCCGGGTCGAGCGGATTCAAAGTCTATTCGAGAAGGCAGGACTAGGCTCTACTGACGCGAGCATCGCCAGCTGTGGCCTGTTACAGGGCTTTGTTTTTCCGGGGGCGGATGTGGCAGTCGTCACGGATAGCGAGCTGTTTTCCTTGCCCCGCCGCGTCGCCCGAATGCCACGGATGTCTAGGGGCCAAGGCCTGCGCATCTTTACCGAGGTTTCGCCAGGGGATCACGTGGTACATCAGACACACGGCATCGGTGTTTTTGATGGGATCGTCAATTTAAAGGCGGACGGTGTGAATCGCGACTACCTATGCGTCCGTTTTGCCGGTGAGGATAAAGTCTACGTTCCGACAGATCAGGTGGGTGTTTTGCAGCGCTACGTCGGAGGTAGCGATGGCGAGCCCAAGCTAAGTCATTTAGGCCGGGAACAATGGAACAAGTTAAAGCAGAAAGCCAAAGAATCTGTCATGCAGATGGCGGAAGAATTGATGGGCATTTATGCCCTGCGGGCAGCCGAGGAGGGCTACGCCTTTGCTCCCGACACGATCTGGCAAGCTGAATTTGAAGAAAACTTCCCCTATGAGGAAACACCGGATCAGCTTAGGGCCATCGAAGAGATTAAAAAAGACATGGAAACGGCGAAACCCATGGATCGCTTACTTTGCGGCGACGTGGGCTATGGAAAGACGGAAGTAGCGATGCGGGCGATTTTTAAAGCCGTCAATGATGGAAGACAAGCTGCCGTTTTGGTTCCGACCACGGTCCTGGCTAGCCAGCACCACACTACTTTTCAAGAGCGTTTTGCCGATTTCCCCGTCAACATTGGTCTTTTGAGCCGTTTTTGCACCGGCAAAGAGGTAGCCGCGACCCTCCAGGCAATGGCTCAAGGCGAGATTGATCTGGTGATCGGCACGCACCGTCTCCTGCAGAAAGACGTCGCCTTTAAAAATCTCGGCCTGCTGGTCGTCGACGAGGAGCAGCGCTTCGGCGTCAAGGATAAAGAAAAAATTAAACGGTTGCGGCACAACGTCGATGTCTTGACCTTGACAGCGACGCCGATCCCCCGCACTTTGTATATGTCCCTGACGGGAATGCGGGATATCAGCACCATCGCACTGCCACCGGAAAATCGTATTCCGGTGCAGACCTTCGTCCTAGAGCATAACTGGGAAATTGTCCGGGATGCCATTCATCGGGAACTTTCTCGGGGTGGGCAGGTCTATTACGTTTGTAACCGCATTTCCGCACTAACCCGCATCGAGCAGACCTTGCGGCGCATCTTGCCCGGGGTGACTGCAGTCATTGCTCATGGGCAAATGCCGGAGCATGAGCTGGAGGATGCGATGCTGGGTTTTTCCGGGGGTGAATTTCAGGTGCTGCTGGCGACGACCATCATTGAAAACGGCCTCGACATCAGCAACGTCAACACCCTAATCGTCCAAGATGCCGACCGGCTGGGGCTGGCGCAGCTGTATCAGCTACGTGGACGCGTCGGACGGAGTGACCGCCAGGCTTACGCTTATTTCACTTTTCCCCTAGGGAAAGCCTTGCCGGACGCAGCCGACAAAAGGCTGGCCGCGATTCGTGAATTCACGGAATTTGGCTCTGGTTTCAAGCTGGCGATGCGGGATCTGGAAATACGCGGAGCTGGCAATATTCTCGGAGCCGAGCAACACGGCTACATTGCCGCTGTCGGGTACGATTTGTACTGCCGGATGTTGGAGGAGGCGATTGCCGAGCTCCAGGGCAAAGTCAAAACACTCGAGCCGGAGAGCTTTGTCGAATTTAAAGCCGACGCCTATATCCCCGAATCTTACGTCGATGATGCCGGCTTGCGGCTGGACATCTATAAACGGCTGGCTGAGACTAGGGAGCCAGAGCAGGTCACGGCCTTAGGAGAAGAATTGCTCGATAGGTTTGGTCATCTGCCAGAAGCGGTGCGGGGCTTGTTGGCCGCCTTGCAGGCCAAGCTATGGGCCCAAAGGTGCCTCGTAGCCGAGGTCAAAGATAACGCAGGGAATTACCGGATCCGCTTTCATCAGGGCCGCAAGCTTTCCCGGGAAGAAGAGCGGTTATTGTTAAGCAATTTCCCGGGAAGGCTGATGATTGAGCCGGGTAAGATTCTTCGCATCACTTTTATGGCTGCAGGACGTTTGCCAGCAGAGCGTGCTGAATCTCTGGCAGAATTTCTTGCCTGCTTAGCGCAAAAAACGGTTTAGGCTATGGTATAATCTTGCCAATTAGAAAAAATCACGGAGGTAGAGAACATTGGAAGAAAAAGATTTAGGGATCAATCAAGATAACGACGTGACTGATGAACCTGTCATCGACACAAACAGCCCCGAGGAAAATATTACACCTGAAAACGCTACCGAAGAAGTCTATGACCAGCTTTTCCAGCCGGCCGCGGAAGTACAAAAAAAGCATTCGGCTTTGCCGTATATTCTTTTAATCGCCGCTGCAATTGCAGCTGTCGCTTTCGGTTTTTGGTGGTCTACTTCGACAGGATGGGTCGCCAAGGTCAACGACGGCAAAGTCAGCACCGCCGCATTTGAGAGCCGGGTCCGCCTCCTGATGCTTTTTGGTGGCATGGAAGTTGATCCTGATCAATACAAAGGTGAAGTCCTCAACCAGTTAATCGACGAAGAAATTATGCTCCAGGAAGCTGCCAAACGTGGCGTAACCGTTGATGAAAAAAAGTTTGAAGCAGATTTCGCGATGTTTGAAGAGCAAATTATTGCCATGTTCGGCGGCCCTGAGGCTTATCAAACCGAGCTTAGTCGCATAGGAATCGCCTCAAAAGATATCAAAGAAGCCTTCTATGTTCAATTTGTCCAAGAAGGACTGCTCAAGGATATGGTCAAGGATTTGACCCTTACTCCCGAAGAAGTTGCTGCGGCCGAGGAGCAATACGCTGGCTACCGAGAAATTCAGGCTAGCCATATTCTTGTCGCTACCGAGGCCGAGGCCCAAGAAGTGTTAGCTAAGCTGGCCGCCGGTGCCGATTTTGCCGAGCTAGCCAAGGAAACTTCCATCGATCCTACTGCTGCCGAGAATGGCGGCGATCTCGGATTCTTCGGCCCTGGCATGATGGATCCAGCCTTTGACGCTGCTGCTTTTGCTCTAAAGAAAGGTGAGACCAGTGCCCCCGTCCAGAGTAGCTTTGGGTTCCACGTCATCAAGGTCATCGACGAGCATGGCCCGGACTATATGGCGTTGCAGATGAAAAAACTCTATAGCCAGGAAGAGCAGATGACCAAGCTGCGCGAAGGTGCGGTTATCGAGAAGCTTCCCGACGACAAATTGCCCACCTTTAGCGATCTAAAGATAGCTCCCCCTGCCGAGCAGGAGGAAGTGCAGTAAATGTACGCGAATCGATTGTGGGGCCGCTTTTTCGGATGCGGCCCCTTTTCCCGTAATAACGATGTCTTGCCGTTGCCAGCCGAGGTGCTATTTTGATGAAGCGTCAGACATTTTTACAAGGGGCGATGGTCTTGACCATCGCCGGTTTCATTAGCAAGGCCCTAGGACTCGTGTATCGTTTTCCGCTGTCACGGCTGATCCTGGATACGGGGATGGGCCTGTATGGCATGGTCTATCCAATTTATACGCTGATTCTCGCCCTTTCCACTGCTGGCGTGCCGGTTGCTATCTCCAAGCTTGTTTCAGAGAGCTTGGTAGAGGGGCGTGAAGCCGAGGCAAAAAAAATCTTTCGCGTTTCCCTGGTTTCCTTTAGCATCATTGGTGTGATTCTTTCCCTGGGATTATTTTTTTCCGCCCGCAGTTTAATTGCGATTGGCTTTGTGCGCGACCCTAGGGCTTACTGGGGACTAATCGCGATCGCCCCGGCAATCTTGATTGTCTCGTTACTGGTTAGTTTTCGCGGCTATTTTCAAGGCTGGCGGATGATGACCCCGACTGCGGTTTCCCAGGTTTTCGAGCAGATTGTCCGCGTCGTGACCGCTCTTTTACTGGGGTACGTTCTCTTTGCCAAGGGTGTGGAGTTTGCAGCGGCGGGTGCTGTCTTTGGTGCCGTGACCGGTGGAGCGGCCGGTCTTTTGGTTTTGCTCTATTATTTCTATCGTCGGCGTCCCAGCCTTGAATCTTTCCCGGACATCGCCCTCGTGGCCATCAGCCAGGAAAGCCGCCGGCAAGTTGACAGCTCCTGGAATATTTTCCGTCGCATCATCGTTATTTCTATTCCGATTTCCCTGGCCGGATTAGTCATGCCAATCATGCAAAATATTGATCTGGCAATGGTTCCAGCCCGTCTGGTCGCTGCCGGGTTTAGCGTCGATCGCTCGACAGCCCTGTATGGGCAGCTCTCGCAGATGGCGGCCACTTTGGTTAATATGCCGACAATTCTAACCTTGGCACTGGCAGCCAGCGTTGTACCGGTTATTTCAGAGCTGCGCGCTGCTGGCGATCATCAGGGGGTCGAGGATCGAATTGTTACGGGATTGCGTGTCGCTATGGTCCTGATGCTCCCGGCCTATATCGGCTTCTGGGTTATCGCCGAGCCGATCACGATCATGCTCTTTGCCAATGCCGAGGCCGGGTTAGCCTTAGCCGCGATCGCCCCGGCAGTATTGTTTTTAGGGCTGCACCAGATCACCTCCGGCGTGCTTCAAGGCTTAGGGAAGCCTTTGTTGCCGCTATACAACTTGATCGCCGGGGCAGCCGCCAAGATCGTGGTGACTTATTACCTGACGGCAATGCCGGAGATAGGTGTGCGCGGTGCCGCCTACGGCACAGTAGCAGCTTTTTTCATCTCCAGTATGCTCAATCTGATTTGCATCTATCGGATTCATCCCTTCAAAATCCCGTATGCGAATCTGTTGTTTAAGCCGATAGCTTCGGTTGCTTTGATGGCTGTAGTCGTCTATTACTGCCAACTATTTATGGACCGCTGGCTCGGCAGCGTCTCCCTCTCGGCCCTGGTGGCGATTGCCGTCGGTGCCGGAGTATACGGCCTGGGCATGGTTCTGACAGGCGGTCTGACAGAAAAGGATATTCGCAGCTTGCCACGCCTAGGCAAGCCGTTAGCTAAGGTGCTACGTAAATTTAAAATCCTGCGAGGCGACAGCCATGAGTAAGCGAATCCTGCGAATTGTCGGTCTTGGTCCGGGGAATCCGGGCAGCCTAACCATCGAAGCACTGGAAGCGATGCGTCAAGCCAAGGCACTATATTTGCGGACGCGGGTGCACCCGACTGTTGACTATCTGATCAAAGAAAAGATTGCCTTTGGCAGCTTTGACGCTGTTTACGACCAGCTAGACGACTTCCCGTCCATCTATCAGGAGATTTGCCGTGGCCTGATTAGCGAGCTCGACAAACATTCTGAAATCGTCTACGCAGTTCCAGGGCATCCGATGATTGCCGAAGAAACTGTCCGCCTGCTCATCGATGCCGCACCAGCCGGAGATTTTTCTGTCGAAATAATCCCTGGTATGTCTTTTTTGGAGCCGCTGCTGGTCCTCGTCGGGTATGACCCCACTAATGGCTTGCAGCTACTGGACGCCTTGGATTTTGCTGTCGAAGGCATCAACCTGGAAATACCGTCATTATTTATGCAGGTCCACGACCGGATGGTAGCCTCGGAGCTCAAATTGTCGCTGATGAGTCTACTCGGCGACGACTACCGGGTGGCTCTCATCCGTGCGGCGGGAGTGCCCGCTGAAGAAGAGTGCTGCTGGATGCCACTGCATGAAATCGATCACCAGATCTGGATCGATCATTTAACAACGCTCTACGTCCCTGCTCGCGAGGACGAATTTGCCAGTGCCGGGCAGCACTTAAAGCCAATTATGCGCATCATGGACCGTTTGCGAGGCGAGGGGGGCTGCCCCTGGGATCAGGAGCAGAGCCATCAGTCCTTGCGCCAGTACGTCATCGAAGAGGCTTATGAGGTGGTCGAGGCCATCGATAGCAACGATCCTGATAAAATCGAGGATGAGCTGGGGGACTTGCTCTTGCAAGTTATTTTTCATTCCCGTATTGCGATGGAGCAAGAGCAGTTTGACATTAGCGGCGTTATTGGCGCTATCAGTCAAAAAATGATTCGTCGGCATCCTCATGTCTTCGGAAATGTCGAGGTTGACGACTCAGCCCATGTCTTGCGCAACTGGGAAGAAATCAAGCGCCACGAGAAAAAAGAGCAGGGCGGGGCCCTCAGTGGCGTTAGCGAAGTTTTCCCGGCGCTGATGTTCGCCGAGAAGCTGCAGAGCAAAGCCAAAAAAGTTGGCTTTGACTGGCCCGACTATCGCGGGGGTTTGCAAAAGCTCCATGAAGAGCTGGCTGAACTCGAAGAAGCCATTGCCCAGAACGACGCCTCAGCTATTGAGGATGAAATGGGCGATCTTTTGTTTGCGACTGTTAATTGCGCGCGGCTTTTAGGGGTTTCGGCCGAGGTTGCTTTGTTTGCTGCCTCCCGCAAATTTCGTCAGCGTTTTCAAATAATGGAACAATTGTCCGCAGAAAAGGGCCAAGAATTAAGGTCTTTAGGCCTAGATGACTTGGAAATTTTATGGAATTGCGCAAAAGATGTTTACAAATCGAGGGTTTGTAAGTAAAATGGCAACAGGAATGCTTGATTCCATGGGATATGGGAAAATAAAAATATCAGGAGGGGTACGATGAACAAGGCAGATTTAGTAAAAAGTGTGGCTGGGGAAGCTGGGCTATCCCAGAAAGATGCCGAGAAGGCAATCAAAGCTGTTTTTGACAGCATCGCCGGTTCTTTGGCGAAAAAGGACAAGGTTCAGTTGGTAGGTTTCGGGACGTTTGAAGTTAGATCCCGCAATGCCCGCACCGGTCGTAATCCTAAAACCGGGGAAGAAATCAAGATTGCTGCGGCTTCCGTTCCAGTCTTCAAAGCTGGCAAAGCACTCAAGGACGGCGTCAACAATTAATTTTTATGGTTTTTTCTTAAAAACCCGGGCCGATGCCCGGGTTTTTATTTTGGAAAAAACCAATTTATTTGCTAAAATAGGTGTCTGTGGAGGCGACAAATGCGGATTGATAAATTCTTAAAAGAGGCTAGATTAATCAAGCGACGGACTATCGCCAACGAAGCTTGCGACGCGGGTCGGGTGTCGCTGAACGGGCGTGTCATCAAGGCTGGTATTCAGGTCAAAGTCGGTGACGTCGTCGAGCTCAATTTCGGTCGTCGGTATATGAAACTCAGAATCACCGGCGATGCCGAAGCGAAAGGGCGTGATCGCAATGAGCCACTCTTCGAAATCCTTGAAGAAAACAATCGTCCCCGTGAAGAAGACTAGTCGCCTGAAGATAGCTGGTGGATCGGCGATGAAACGTCGCAAGTGGAGAGTACCGCTGCTCTTGCGGGCGACTGTCGTTTTAGTCATCATTTTTTCTGCCTGGGGTCTCTGGCAATACTACCAGATGTCGGTTTATGTCAATCAACAAAAAAAAGAAATTGAAATTGTCCAGCAGGAAATTGAAAAAATTAAATCGGAAAATCGTCGTCTTGAGAGGGAGCTAGAGGGAATAAACAGCCAGGAATATATCGAGAGAATTGCCCGTGAAGATTACGGAATGATCAAGGAAGGCGAAAAGGTCGTCATTTTCCAAGACGAAATCGAGGAGTGATCAGAGGATGGATGCCAGAGAGGCGCGGCTACGCGGCGTAATTGATATCGGGACAAATTCGACGCGTTTATTGATTGCTGACTTGGACGAAGAACGTCTTGCGGTCAAGCACAAGGCTAGCCGGATTACCAGGCTGGGCCGGGGTGTCGATACTCAGCGCCAGCTTTCGCCAAGCGCCATCGAGGAGACCTTGGACGTAGTTCTAGCGTATC
>CAZWXO010000012.1:16467-18212 GCA_964637885.1 uncultured bacterium | reverse complement strand
GGCTGGTGTCGCCCAGGTGAGCGTCATTGCCACCAGCGCTGTCCGCGATGCGGCCAATCGCCAGGTATTCCAGGATCTTTTGCGAAAGGCAACGGGCGTGGAGCTTAAAATACTCAGTGGAGTCGAGGAAGCAGTCCTTTCGTATCGGGGCGCTTTGTCCGGGTTTAAAGAGCCACCGGAGGCCCCGATGGTCGCCGATGTTGGTGGCGGCAGTACCGAGCTCGTCTTGGGGGACCAGCTGGCCGTCAGCTTGGACATGGGCGCAGTTCGCCTTACCGAGCGCTTTTTGCACAGCAACCCTGCCACCGCAGCTGAGATCAGCGATGCCCGTTCATTCGTCTACCAACAGCTAGAAGCGGTTAATCCTCAGGTTGCTAAGCCACAGTGCTTGGTCGGCTTAGGGGGAACGATTACTTGTCTGGGCAGCATCGTTGCCGAATTACCGGTGTACGATTCTGCTGTCGTTCATATGAGCCGGATCGGCCAGGCCATGCTGGAGAGAATGATTGAGCGCCTCGCGGGGCTAGCTATTGAAAAGAGACGTGAGATCGTCGGGATGCAGTCAGGACGAGAAGATATCATCCTAGGAGGTGCCCTGATTTTTCAGTGTTTGCTCCAAGCCTTTCATTTAGACGAAATTATTGTTTGCGACGCTGACATCATGGAGGGCGTGTTGCTCAGCGAAACGGAGATGAACTAACGATGTCGATCTATGGCATGGATAAGGATCTAAAAATTATCATCAGAGCTGCCCGGATCATGCTACAGAACGGCGCGGAGACCTACCGGGTCGAGGATTCGATTGACTATATGGCGGAGCGCCTTGGCCTGCGGGCTCAAAGCTACGTCACTCCGACTGGTATCTTCGTCATGGTCGAGGATGAAGATACCCGCACCGCTACTAGGGTGCGTGCGATCAGCAATCGTGGCTTTGATTTGTCCAAACTAGATGACATGAATCAGTTCTCCCGCAGCTACGATTTCCGTGATTACTCATGGGAAGAAACGATGGAGTATCTGGCCTCCGTCGATCACCGAACCAGTAAGTATCCCCGCTGGTTTATCTGGCTATGCGCTGGCCTGGCAAGTGGCGGTTTTGCTTTTATTTTCGGTGAAAATATATCCGAGACTATCGCGGCAGTTATTGCCGGGACTGCGGCAATGGTTGCGGCCAGTCTTTTTAGTAAACGGCGGGCACACTTATTTCTCAACAGTTTTTTAGGTGGCCTTACGGCCATGTTGGTCGCCAACCTGATGGGGGAATTTTTCCCACAGGCCGATGTTAATTTGATCATTATCGGTGGGGTAATGCCACTAGTCCCCGGAGTTGCCATCACCAGTGCTGCTCGGGATCTGGTGATGGATCACCTCGTATCGGGCCTGGCTAGAGCCGGGGAAGCCTTGATGGTCGCCGCAGCTATCGCTGTCGGGGTGGCTTTCAAATACTTTTTATAAAGGCGGTCAGGATGACACTTCCACTGTGGTTGCACGGCATCATCGCATTCTTCACATGCCTCGCCTTTGGCGTTGTGTTTCGTGTACCTAAACGGGCGCTGCTTTCCTGCGGGATAGCAGGAGCGGCGGGTTGGTTGGCGTACAGCGTCGCGCTCATGCAGTTTAACAATATTATGATCAGCAGCTTATGCGGTGGATTTGCGGTAGCTTGTGTCGCCGAATTGTCCGCATCGCTGTTGCGTTGCCCGGTCACGGTTTTTGCTGTCCCCGGAATTATCATGCTTGTCCCC
>CAZWXO010000012.1:13608-16457 GCA_964637885.1 uncultured bacterium | reverse complement strand
CGGCCTTTTGGCCTTCGATGCGATGGATGCCTTTCTGGAAGGGAATTATACCGAGGGTTTGGGACTGGTGGTTCAGACACTTTTTATTGCCGGAGCCATCACCACTGGCCTGGTATTGGCAGGTGCGATAATCTCAGGGTTGCGCACGAGTTTAAGGAAAAAGAATGTTATTACTGACGAATATCAAGAAGAAGATTAAGGCAGCGCAGCTGCTCCAGGCCGGAGATAGAGTAGTGGTGGGCTTTTCGGGAGGCCCCGACTCGACTGCTTTGCTCCACGCCTTATGGCATCTGCGAGCTGAATCTGGTTTCGAGGTAAGTGCCCTGCACGTCAATCATCAGCTGCGCGGCAGCGCCGCCGATGCCGACGCCGCCATCGCCGCCGATTTTTGCGGGAGATATAGCATCCCATTTAAACTTGTTTCGGTCGATGCCGGGGCCTTGGCAATGGCGGAAGGCTTGTCCATCGAAGATGCTGCTCGGCGGGTTCGGTACCAGGCGTTGGCGCATTTTGCTCACGAGGAACGTTGTAATAAAATAGCGCTAGGTCACACGCGGGATGACCAGGGCGAGACAGTGCTCCTGCGACTCATCCGCGGGAGCGGGGTGGCTGGCCTAGCGGCGATGCAGGCCGCGCGCCCTGACGGGATCATCCGTCCGATGCTGGATTGTCGCCGCCAAGAGGTGCTGGACTATTGCCGGGCAAACGATCTAGCTTACTGCACAGATCAATCCAATCTAGATGAGAAATTTCACCGCAATCGGTTGCGTCGCCGGATCATCCCGCTTTTGCGTGATTTCAACCCAGCTATCGAGGAAGCCTTGGCACACACTGCCGAAATCATGGCCCGGGAAAACGAGCAGCTCAAGGCTCAGACGGCCCAAGCAAGTCTTTTTTGCCTGGCCGACTGCGGCAAGAGCTGCCTCCGCCTCAGCCTAGGTCGCTATGGATGCTTGAGCGAAGCAACGCGTTTTCGCGTCGCAATGGCCTTGTTTACTAAACTCGGAGTTTCTTTGCATTTGCTGGATTATTTTTTCTTGCAGAGCTTTGTTGAATGGGCTTCATCTGAAGGCGAGCTGGGGTTTAGCTTGCCACCCCAGCTGGAGCTGTACCGCAAGGACGGTTATCTCTGGCTTTGGCCCGTCGATAATTTTCTCTATCTGCGACCCTGGCCGGAAGTGTTGGTCAGCTTGCCTGGAGGAACATCGGTGCCAGTCCATCGGCTTTATCTAGACATTGAGCCGGTTAACATTACCACAAACGATAGTCCGGCAGCCTTAGCCAGGCGCTGGATGGCCGGAGGAGAGGGTTGGCGGGCTTTGATCGACGGCGCGAGATTGGCTGGCCAGGCCAGATTGCGGCCACGTCTGTCCGGTGAGAAAATGCAACTGCATGGCAGCAAAGGGTCTAAGAAAATCAAAGAAATAATGTCTGAAGCCGGCGTCCCGCCTCCCATGCGGGATAACTACCCGGTGCTGGCTGACGACGACGGACCGGTCTGGTTGCCGGGGTTTCGGATCGCCCAGCGCGTGGCAGTCACAAGCACATCAACGCAGATTTGGCAAATAACCCTAAGTAGAGAGGAGCAAGAAAACAATGCATGACAAAATCGACCGGGTGCTGATCAACGAGGCGGAAATAGAAAAGCGGGTCGCCGAGATCGGTGCTGCAATAACCTCCGATTATCAAGGCAAAGACCTGATTGTCGTCTGTGTACTCAAGGGGGCCTTTATGTTCCTTTCGTCCTTAGTTAAAAAAATCGATCTACCCGTTTGCAT
Source organism: uncultured bacterium (assembly GCA_964637885.1). GTDB lineage: Bacteria > Bacillota > CAZWXO01 > CAZWXO01 > CAZWXO01 > CAZWXO01. The sequence goes on along the minus strand of CAZWXO010000012.1, from coordinate 14,679 downwards.
CGATTTTATCGCTGTGTCCAGCTATGGCAGCTCAACAAAATCATCAGGGGTTGTTCGTTTTTTGAAAGATCTCAACGAAAGCATTGAGGGACGCCATGTTCTGATCGTCGAGGACATTGTCGATACAGGTCTCACTTTGCACTACCTTGCAGATAATTTGCTGTCTCGCAGGCCGGCCAGTGTCAAAATCTGCACTCTCTTGTCCAAGCCGTCCCGGCGACAAGTTGAAGTTGCCGTGGATTACATTGGTTTTGATGTGCCGGATTATTTTGTGGTCGGCTACGGCCTGGATTATTCAGAAATCTACCGCAATTTGCCCGACATCTGTGTTTTAAAGGGCGATGCATGCTAAAAATCTGCAAATAAAGTTGTTCATTTAATTTCCCTATGATAGACTTTACACAAAGCATTTTAGGAGGTCAGTCGACTATTGAAAAAACTTTTTCGTAACGCTGGATTTTATCTAGTATTGATCGTCATCGCCGTTACAGCCATTAACCGCTTGGACCGCGAAGATACAGAGATCGAGAAGCTTTCTTATACTCAATTTACCAATCAGGTCGCCGCAAAGCAAGTCCGGACCGTTCTTATTACCGGCGGCAATGCCATCAGCGGCAAATTAAAGGACGGGACAGATTTTGTCAGTTATAACCCGGGTGACGAATCAATCTACGCCCTATTGCGGGATAATAACGTCGATGTCAATGGACAGCCACCGCCCCAACCGGCATGGTGGGTCACTCTAATTACATCATCTTTGCCGATCATTATTCTAATCGTCTTCTGGGTCTTCATGATGCAGCAGATGCAAGGCGGCGGCAGTCGCATGATGTCTTTTGGCAAAAGCAAAGCCAAGCTGCAGGCCGACGACAAAAACAAAGTCACCTTTGCCGATGTGGCCGGTGTCGATGAGGCCAAACAGGAATTAGAAGAGATTGTCGATTTCCTTAAGCGTCCCAAGCAATACATGGAGCTAGGAGCCCGCATTCCTAAAGGGGTCTTGTTAGTGGGATCGCCAGGCACAGGAAAGACGCTGCTGGCCAAGGCCATCGCCGGCGAGGCCGGAGTGCC
>CAZWXO010000012.1:5125-13598 GCA_964637885.1 uncultured bacterium | reverse complement strand
ACCTATACATTTGCCGCTTGGCGGTGCTGTTGTCAGAAACACCCCCACGGGCGTGGGGAAGACCCGGGCGGATTAATCAGCAAGCCCAATTCTTTGGAAACACCCCGACGGGCGTGGGGAAGACGCTGTTGGCCAAGGCCATCGCTGGCGAGGCCGGAGTGCCCTTCTTTTCCATTAGTGGCTCGGATTTTGTCGAGATGTTTGTCGGTGTCGGAGCCTCCCGGGTGCGTGACCTGTTTGAGCAGGGCAAGCGCAATTCGCCATGCATCATCTTTATCGATGAAATCGATGCTGTTGGGCGTCAGCGTGGCGCTGGACTCGGTGGCGGACATGATGAGCGGGAACAGACACTCAATCAGCTGCTTGTCGAGATGGACGGATTTGGCGTCAATGAAGGGATCATTCTGATCGCCGCCACCAACCGCCCGGATGTCCTTGACCCAGCCTTACTTCGCCCTGGTCGCTTTGATCGCCAGGTTGTCGTTGATCGCCCAGACGTTGTTGGTCGTGTCGCCATCCTGAAGGTGCACACCAAAGGAAAGCCCCTCGATAAAGACGTTGATTTGGAAGTGCTGTCGCGTCGGACGCCTGGTTTCACCGGTGCTGATCTTTCCAACCTCGTTAACGAAGCGGCCTTGCTTTCCGCCCGCAACAAGAAAAAGAAAATATCCATGGATTCGCTGGAGCAGTCCATCGACCGGGTCATAGCCGGCCCCGAGCGCAAGAGCAAAGTTATCAGTGAAAAAGAAAAAGGGATTGTCGCCTACCACGAGGGCGGACACGCCTTGGTGGCCAAGATGTTGCCGGACACCGACCCAGTCCACAAAATTTCGGTTATTCCCCGTGGGGCGGCTTTGGGGTATGTCTTGCAGCTACCCATGGAAGACCGTTATCTGGTGACAAAAACCCACCTACTCAATGAAATTACTGTCATGCTTGGCGGTCGCGTTTCCGAAGCGCTGGTTTTTAATGAGATATCTTCGGGAGCACAAAATGATTTGGAGCGGGTCACCGCTACTGCCCGCCGGATGGTTATGGAATACGGGATGAGCGAAGAGTTGGGGCCGGTCGTCTTAGGCCACAAGCAAGACGCTGTCTTTTTAGGGAGAGACTTGGCTCGGGACCGCAACTACAGCGAGGAAGTAGCTAACAAGATCGACGTTGAAGTCCGCCGGATTATTGATGAATGCTACGCTCACGCGCGGCAGATTCTTACGGATCACCGGGACAAGCTGGAGCTAATCGCGACGACATTGCTTGAGCGCGAAGTCATCGAAGGTCGCGAACTGGAAATATTGCTCGATGGTGAAAACGCCGATGCGGCTCAGGATTTCATCGACGAAGTTAATAAAAGAGTTAGTAGCAGGGAAGAAGCTATCTCAGGGGATGAAAAAAACGCTGAAGATCAGGCTTCGACCGATTCTGTCTCAGAAGAAAACGAACCAGCTCTTGACGCAACCAAGACAACTGACGACGCTCCCGGCAGTGATGTCGGCGAGGTGGAGGATGACAACGACGACGACAATGACCCCAACAACACCCTGCGTCGTCGCCGTCGTAATTAGGGAGGCTATTGATGGAGCAAACGCTTCTGATAATCAAGCCGGATGGAATGCAGCGCGGGCTGGCTGGTACGGTGCTAGCGCGCTTTGAGCGCCGTGGCCTCAAGCTTTGCGCGGCGCGGCTCTTGACGATTAGTCCGGAACTGGCCGATCAACACTATGCCGAGCACCTCGAAAAACCTTTCTATCCGTCGCTGAAGGCGTATATGACAGCAGCCCCGGTGCTCGTCTTTGTCCTTGAAGGCGAGAGCGCCGTCAGTGCAGTTAGGACAATGGTCGGAGCGACCAACCCTTTTGAAGCGCAGCCGGGCACTATCCGTGGCGATTATGCCTTGAGCAAGACAGAGAATATTATCCACGCTTCTGACTCTGTCGCCAGTGCGCAGCGGGAAATCAGTCTTTTTTTTGAGGGCGAACTTTAAATTTGTATTAATTTTAATTAGCGCGAGCGGCGAATAGCCGGCTGGCGCTAATTATTAACAGGAGGAAGATGTCCATGTTGAAAGTCGGCATGCAGGGCAGCGCTGAAAAAATATCCGACCAAACGACGACAGCCAGCAATTTTGGCAGTGGCGGAGTCGACGTCTTTGCGACGCCGGTGATGATCGGACTAATGGAGGAATCGGCCTGCAACGCAGTTCACAGTGCTTTGCCCGCGGGGCAGACCACCGTCGGAACAACAGTCAATATCAAACACATCGCTGCTACCCCAATCGGGATGAAGGTGCGGGGCGAAGCCCTGCTGACTCAGATCGATGGCCGCCGCCTCGTCTTTCAGATCACTGCCTACGACGAAAAAGAAAAAATCGGAGAAGGCGAGCACGAACGTTTTATCATCGATCTCGACAAATTCATGCAACGGGTCAATCAAAAGACTGGCTAGATGCATGCTAGCTATCACATACAAAAGGGCATTATAAAAGCAAAGGGTGCTGACTCCTAATGGAGCCAGCACCCTTTTTAATGACGGTTCTCGATTAGAGAAACTTTACCAAATTGTCTGCTACATCATAAAGAGAGGGGCGCAGACCAAGGAAACGATTGTCATCAATTTGATTAAAATGTTCATTGCCGGGCCGGAAGTATCCTTAAAGGGATCGCCGACTGTATCACCGACAACAGCAGCTTTGTGGGCATCCGAGCCCTTGCCGCCCATCTCGCCGCTCTCGATGAATTTCTTGGCATTATCCCATGCGCCACCGGCATTAGCCATCATGATCGCCACGAGCACGCCAGTCACTAGAGCGCCAGCCAGCAGGCCGGCCAGAGCTGACTTGCCAAGGAGCAAGCCAATAGCAACAGGTGTGATGACGGCAATGAGGCCAGGCAAAACCATCTTTTGCAGAGATGATTTCGTGCTGATATCGACGCAGGTCTTGTCGTCAGGCTTAGTTGTACCTTCCATGATTCCAGGGATATCCCGGAATTGACGGCGCACTTCCTCAACCATCGCAAAAGCGGCAACTCCGACAGCCTCCATTGTCAAGGCGCCAAAGAGGAAGGGTAGCATGCCACCAATAAAGAGTCCGGCGATGACATTAGGATCCAGCAAGCTAAGTCCGGAAGCATGTAAATCTGTCGCACTGGCAAAGGCCGAGAACAACGCCAGCGCCGTCAGAGCAGCCGAACCAATCGCAAAGCCTTTACCGATAGCAGCAGTGGTGTTGCCGACAGCGTCGAGCTTGTCGGTAACCTGGCGGACGCTAGGATCTAGCTCGGCCATTTCAGCGATGCCACCGGCGTTATCGGCAATCGGGCCATAGGTGTCGATAGCAACGACCATCCCCGAGGTTGCCAGCATCCCGATCGCCGCGAGGGCGATGCCAAATAGTCCGGCAAAGTGAAAGGAGATTAAAATAGCAATAACAATACAAATAATCGGCGCCACAGTGCTCTTCATCCCAACGGAAAAACCGCTGATGATAACAGTTGCAGGGCCAGTTGAAGCGGATTTGGCGATACCCTTAACAGGTTTGAAGTCGCCAGAAGTATAGTATTCGGTGATTTGTCCGATAGCAATACCGGCTAAAAGACCGGAGATAATCGCCCAGAACGGTCCGATTTCTCCCAGGTAGTAAGCACAGACAATATAAGCTCCGGCAATCATCAAAGCGCTGGAAGCATATGTGCCGTTTTTCAAGGCCTTCTGCGGGTTGGCTCCTTCGCCAGTCCGGACGAAGAAACAACCGATAATCGAAGCGACGATACCAATCGCTGCCAAGAGTAGCGGAGCAATGACGCCTTTGATGCCAAAAACAGTGATGCCGATGGCCATTCCGGATATTATTGCACCGACATACGATTCAAAAAGGTCCGCACCCATCCCGGCAACGTCGCCGACATTATCGCCGACATTGTCCGCGATAACAGCCGGGTTGCGCGGGTCATCTTCGGGGATGCCGGCTTCGACTTTGCCAACCAGGTCAGCGCCGACGTCGGCCGCTTTGGTGTAGATTCCGCCACCTACCCGGGCAAAGAGTGCAATCGAGCTGGCTCCAAAGCCAAAGCCCGTCACAATGACAGGGTCTCTAAAAATCAGATAAACGACGCTGAGGCCGATGATGCCGAGGCCGACAACGCACATCCCCATGACAGCACCGCCGGAAAAAGCGACGCCGAGAGCCTTGTTTTGGCTGGTCTGGGCGGCTTGGGCGACGCGGGCGTTGGCAGCTGTCGCAATCTGCATCCCAATGTAGCCGGCCAACATTGAACAAAAAGCTCCACAGAGAAATGCTACACCTGTCGGTAAACCAATGAAAAATCCTAGTAGTGCAAAAACAGCGGCGATGAAGATGAGCAGCATCTTGTATTCACGCATCAGGAAAGCCTGAGATCCCTCGTGAATCGCATGCATAATTTCCTGCATCCGCTCGTTCCCCGCATCCGCCCGCACGACCTTTATCCCCAGGTATGTGGCGAAAAGCAGGGCCAGGACTCCAGCTACTGGAGCCCAAATGAAAAGGTTGTCCAATCTAATCTCCTCCTAAATAATTGTTAACTCCATCATATGATCAGATGATGCCGATGGGTATCGCTTGGAAATGACTGATAAATAGTTTATCATTAATGTAGTACCTGCCGCAATTAAAATTTAGATATTTTTTTGACAATATTGTCTGGAGGCGAAGAAAAAATGGCTATTTTTATCGAATCAGTCCCGAATTTCAGTGAGGGGCAAGATCAAGCAACTATCGCGACTCTGGCTGATATCGCTGCGACGAGCGGAGCTGCACTGCTCAACCATTCCATGGATGGGGATCACAATCGCTCCGTTTTCACTCTGGCTGGAGAAGCCGCCCCGCTGGTGACGACTCTGCTAAGGATGCTGAAGTATGCGATTGAGCGAATCGATATGAATATGCAGCGCGGGGTCCATCCCCGAATCGGAGCCATGGACGTTGTTCCCTTCATCCCCATGGGCAATGCCAATTTTGGTCATTGCATCGCCTGCGCTCGCGAGTTCGCTGATCGAGCTCAGATCGAGCTGGGGATGCCGGCTTTTTTTTATGGGGAATTAGCTGGGGCATCCGGCCTAAAAAAGCAACTGCCAGAGGTGCGGGGCAAGGGGTACGAGGATTTGCCCCGCCGCCTATCAAAGGGGGAGATAGAGCTCGATGCCGGCCAGACGCTTCATCCCACCGCCGGGGCCATGGCGGTAGGTGTCCGGGATTTTCTGATCGCCTATAATGTCAACCTGGCGACGGAAAACTTGACTGTCGCCCAGGAAATCGCCACTTTGATTAGGGAAAAAGACGGAGGGCTCCCGGGAGTCCGCGCACTTGGGCTAGCTCTGCCCAGCCAAAATATGGTGCAGGTCAGCATCAATATTGTCGACAGCCGTCGCACTTCCATCTATACGGTCTTCAAAAAAATCGAAGCGCTGGCCCATATCCGAGGCGTGCAAATAGCGCAGAGCGAATTCATCGGGATGATTCCGGCCTTCGCCGCCGAAGCTTCGCTACAAGCAGCCCTCAGCGCTCCGACTGCTCCGATTCTCGAATCAAAGATTCTGACTTTAATGTGACAACGTCCTATGATATAATAATTTAACTATTTTTATCGAAGGGAAGGTAATGCGATTGAAATCAGATATTATGATTGCCCAGGAAACGAAAATGAGGCCGATTGCGGAGATAGCAGCTGACCTATCAATAAGTCCGGAGGATTACGAGCCTTACGGACACTACAAAGCAAAAATATGTGACTCGTTATGGAAGAAAATTCAGGATAAACCTGACGCCAAGCTGATTTTAATGACGGCCATCAACCCGACTCCGGCAGGCGAGGGCAAGTCAACGACAACTGTCGGATTGGGGCAGGCCCTGTGCAAGCTGGGTAAAAACGCCATCGTCGCTTTGCGGGAGCCATCCCTCGGGCCATGCTTTGGTCTCAAGGGTGGAGCTGCCGGCGGCGGCTACAGCCAGATTGTTCCGATGGAAGACATTAACTTGCACTTTACCGGTGACATCCACGCTGTCACGGCCGCCCACAACCTCTTGGCGGCAATGCTCGACAACAGCATCCAGCAAGGAAATCCGCTGGACATCGATCCCCGCCGCGTTGTACTCCGTCGCGCCATGGACATGAACGAGCGGGCCCTGCGCAACATCATTGTCGGGCTGGGCGGTCCGACCAACGGTATGCCCCGGGAAAGCGGCTTTGATATCTCGGTGGCTTCAGAGGTGATGGCCTGTTTTTGCCTGTGCACAGACCTGATGGATCTCAAGGCCAGCCTCGGCCGCATCGTCGTGGCCTACACCTTCAACAACGATCCGGTCACCGCTGACGATATCGGGGCTAAAGGAGCGATGGCTCTCCTGCTCAAGGATGCCGTCAAGCCCAATCTGGTCCAGACACTGGAGGGCACCCCGGCCTTTGTTCACGGCGCGCCCTTTGCCAATATCGCCCACGGCTGCAACACCCTTGTTTCGACGCAGATGGCCCTCAAACTCGCCGACTACGTCGTCACCGAAGCCGGCTTTGGGGCCGACCTTGGCGCCGAGAAATTCTTTAACATCAAGTGCCGCAACGATAGATTAAAGCCCGACGTGACCGTCTTGGTCGCCACTGTCCGGGCCCTGAAGATGCATGGCGGGGTTCCCCTGACCAAGCTCGCCAAAGAAAACGTTCCGGCCCTTAAAGCCGGCTTTGGCAATCTAGCCAAGCAGATTGAAAATATTCAATGCTTTAATGTCCCGGTCGTCGTCGCCGTCAATGAATTCCCCACCGACACCGAAGACGAGACCAAGGCAGTCATCGACTTTTGTCATGAAATGGGTGTCCCCTGTGCCCTCTCCCAGGTATGGGCGAAGGGCGGCGAGGGGGGTCAGGCTTTGGCCGAGGCCGTGTTGCAGGTCATTAGTGAAGGCAAGGCTGATTTCAAAGTCTTATATGAGAACGACCGTAGCCTCAAGGAGAAAATTGAGATCATTGCTCGGCGCATTTATGGCGCCGACGGCGTCGACTTTGCTCCCGAAGCCTTGGCACAACTGGAAAAATTCACGGAGATGGGCTATGGCGATTTGCCGGTGTGCATGGCCAAGACCCAGTACTCTTTATCGGATGATCCCAAATTGCTAGGACGGCCGCAGGGCTTCACCCTCAAAGTCCGGGAAGCCAAACTCTCCGCCGGGGCCGGTTTTGTCGTCGCCCTGGCCGGCAACATCATGACTATGCCTGGCCTACCCAAAGTTCCTGCAGCGACTAAGATTGACATTGACGGAGAAGGGGTGATCACCGGCTTATTCTAAACTTAATCGCATAATTACCCGGTTGGGCATGCGCCTAGGCGTAGGCCAGCAGAGTAGACAGTAAGCGTTAAGTGCTATGGGATGGGATGTCGCCCATAGACTAAGGGGATTGCCTCGCGGTTTGCTGTCGCGTCCGCTGCCTGGGGAGGACAATCCACCTCCTGAGGCAAGAAAAAATCAGGAGGAATGGAAATGAAACTAAATACCAGTGTCTTGGTCAAGCTGGCCCTGTTAGTGGCCATCTCGATCTTGCTGACCCGTTTCGCCAGCTTTCGGCTGATGATCGGACCAGTGGAGGGTGTCCGTTTAGGTTTTGGTGTCTTCCCCGTTGTATTCGCCGGTTTAATGTTTGGGCCTTTGGCCGGTTGTATGGTTGGCATCGTCGCCGACCTGGCTGGCTACTTCATCGATCCCGTCAAGACGGGGGCCTTTTTGCCGCAACTGACGGTTGTGGCGGGCTTGCATGGGATTATTCCGCCCCTGGTGGCATCGGTTTTCGGCGCCAAGCGCCGCAACAGCCTGATGGCAGTGACCACAGCAGTGGGAATCGATGCCTTTTTAGCGACACTGGTTATGGTGCCGATAATTATCCAGATGGCATTTGGGATTCCGTACATCATCGCCCTGCCGGCGCGGCTGATTTCCTTTGCGATTCAGACACCGCTCTACGTCATGGTGATGATGATCATGCTCAAGCGCATGGCCCCGTGGCAGAGCGAATTTAAATATCGCCACGTCGAAAGTGGGGCTGTCGGAACAAAATAATCGATTAGGTTAGGGCAGGCACTGGTCTGCCCTAACTTTTAAATCGATTGTCAACCATGAATAATAACAGGTTGACAATCGGCCGTCTTATCGGATATGCTGATGCTTAGGGGGCGACGCTATGTTAAAGGATAAAATTTTGCAGATTCTCGCTGAGACCGATGGCTATGCCTCCGGGGAGGAAATCAGCCGCCAGAGTCAGGTCAGTCGCACCGCCGTCTGGAAGGCCATCGGCCAATTGCGTCAGGAAGGCTTTGTCATCGAAGCTGTTCCTAATCGGGGCTACTGCCTGCGTTCCTCGGTAGATTATCTGGACGTCGCGGCGGCGGTCGCCGGCGAGGAGAGCCTCGTCAGCGGCTGGGAGATGCTAGACTCCGTCGATTCTACCAATAATTA
>CAZWXO010000012.1:0-5115 GCA_964637885.1 uncultured bacterium | reverse complement strand
CACTGACCCAGGGACATCTGGTCATCACCGAAGAGCAGACAGCCGGACGGGGGCGTCAGGGCCGCCAATGGCTGTCCTCCAGGCGCCAGGGGCTGTGGTTTTCCTTGCTCCTGCGGCCGCAGCTGGCACCCTCCCAGGCCGCCTTGCTGACGATGGTGGCCGGACTGGCCGTTGCCGAAGCAATTAGCGAGGAAGTCAAAGTCGAGGCCCGCATCAAGTGGCCCAACGATGTCTTGCTCAACGGCAAAAAAATCTGCGGCATCCTGACCGAGATGAACGCGGAAATGGAGCAGATCAATTACATTATCCTGGGAATCGGGATTAATGTCAGCCAACCGGCGCCTGCCCTGGCCGCACTGCCGGAGGCCGGTTCGCTTTTATCCCTGACGGGGCGATCGTGTCCCCGGACACCATTATTGCGAGCGGTTTTGGCCCGGTTATCCCGGCGCTACACCCAGTGGCTCGAGGGCCAAACTAAGCAAATCATGGCCGATTGGCTGGCCCTTGCCGCCTATCTCGGGGAAGAAGTCGAGATCATCGCCGGCAATGGTCATAAAACATCCGGGATCTATCACGGAGTTGCTCCGGACGGCGGATTAGTTTTGCAGCTGCCGACCGGGCCGCAGGTCTTTTACTCCGGAGAGGTATCCCTGCGCCAAAAATCAACAACCATCAAGGAGGCCTAGATGCAAAAAATATCAGTCAAGCGGATAACGCGAATAAGCCTGATGGCGGCGCTGACCGCTATTGGCGCCTTTCTCATCATTCCTCTTCAACCGGTCCCTTTTACGATGCAGCCCTTTTTCGTCTTTTTAGCGGGGCTGGTCCTCGGCCCTGTGGACGGTGCCCTCAGCCAGCTTGTCTATCTCGGGGTCGGCGCTATCGGGATTCCTGTCTTTGCCGGGCTGACAGGTGGCCTTGGACATCTGGTCGGCCCGACAGGCGGCTTTCTCGCCGGCTTTGTTCTTTGCGCATGGCTTACCGGCCTGATTGCCGGGCAAGATCCGTCAATCAGCTTTCTACGTGCGGTCCTCGCCATCAGCAGTGGAATGCTGTGTCTGTATGCCTGCGGCATTGTATGGCTGGCTCACGTTACCGGCATGGGGATTCTCACCGCCATCAGCGTCGGTGCCCTGCCGTATTTGCTGCCTGATTTGGTCAAGGTTTTTTTGGCAGCGGTCCTAGGCAGCCGTCTCCGTCGCCATTTCTACAGATAACGGCGATTTCTCTTGCCTCGGGAAATATTATTTGTTAAAATGCAAATGAGCATGCGGGCATCATTGCTGAGGCCGACCGCTCCAGGGAAAAGAAAAAAAATCGAACGGTATCCTTAGAGGAACCGGAACGGAGGAAAAAATGAAATTGTCAGTCAGGCAAATTGTTGTTGCGGGGATGCTGGGAGGCATCGCTATTTTTTTGGGGGCGACGCGCCTCGGGTTTATCCCGGTTCCCACACCCGCCGGTCACGCTACGATCATGCACCTTCCCGTTATCATCGGGGCCATCATGGAAGGACCTCTGGTCGGCACTTTAATCGGTTTTATCTTTGGTCTATATAGTTTGCTCAATGCCACCGTCCCGTTTTTTGCTGATCCCTTAGTGGCGATTCTGCCGCGATTATTCATCGGGGTGGCCGCCTACGGAGCATATCAGGCGCTTGGCAAAGGGAAAAAGGGCCTCGTCGCGGCAGCAGTTGCCGGGACCGCCGCCAACACCATCGGCGTTTTAGGAATGATTCTGCTACGGGGCTATCTGCCCTGGCCGGTGGTTTCCGCTATCGCCGTCACCAATGGCATTCCGGAAATAATTGTCGCAATAATTTTAGTAGTACTCATTATGCCGGCAGTCACTCGCGTAGCAAGATTGTCGCCAACAAGGGAGCGGGCGTAATTGCGGGACAAAATACTCGTCGTTGATGTGGGAAATACCAATATTGTTTTGGGCATCTATCAAAAGCATCAGCGTCTCATCGATTGGCGGCTGACAACAGCGCAGCACCGAACAGCCGACGAATACATGATTATCTTGAAGGGCCTTCTGGAACATGAAGGCCTCCTTTTAGAGGAATTTCAAGCGATGGTCATTTCTTCTGTTGTCCCGCCCTTGATGATGTCTCTCGAGCAGCTCGCCAAGAAATATTTCGGCATCAAGCCGATGATCGTCGGCCCGGGCATTCGCACCGGCATCAATATCCGCTACGAAAATCCGCGGGAAGTCGGGGCCGACCGCATCGTCAACGCTGTCGCCGCCCACGAACTCTATCAAGGGCCGCTGATCGTCGTCGACTTTGGCACCGCCACCACCTTTGACGCGGTGGCCGCCAACGGTGATTATCTCGGCGGCGTCATCGCTCCAGGGATTGGCATCTCCACCGAAGCCCTCTTTCAGCGGGCCGCCAAACTTCCCCGGGTCGAAATTATCCGTCCCAAAAAAGTCATCGGCAAGAACACCGTCTCCAGCATGCAGTCTGGCATTGTCTATGGCTTCGCCGGGCAAGTCGACGCCATCGTCCAGCGCATGAAGGAAGAGCTAGGGGGCAATCCGCGGGTCGTCGCCACCGGCGGCTTCGCCGAGCTGATCGGCAAAGAAACCGAGAGCATCCAAATCGTCGATCCCTTTCTGACCCTCGAGGGTCTCCGCATCATCTATGAGCGCAACGTCGACGAAGATGGCAATCCCCTTGCCTGAATCCCTGTAATATGTTAAAATCCATTTCGCTAAACTAATATTGCCGATGTAGCTCAGCTGGTAGAGCAACGCATTCGTAATGCGTAGGTCAAGAGTTCGAATCTCTTCATTGGCTCCAGTAAATTCAAGGCTCCGCGGGTTTTCCGCGGGGCCTTTTTTGTGCAAAAAATGCCTCTTGCTAATCCCTTGCTAATCCGCTGAATTCATAATAACAATTTGTCAATTTTTTGGGCGGCTTCATCCTGCATGTTCTCGGTAACATGACCGTATATATTTAACGTAGTGCGAATGTCAGAATGTCCGAGACGTTCAGAAATTACCTTTGGATTTATACCGGCTTCCAGTAGCATTGTTACTGGCGTCGAAGTAGAGTGGGAGAGGCAACAGTAGTAACTCAAGCGGGAGCAGTACACAGACGACGACTACCTCTAATAATTGGATGAGTGCTATCACCAAGTATAGAACGCCACAAGACTTTAGAGTCGCAATCCTCGCGGGTAAAGTTCCTCTACCCAACGGTGTTAAACCAACATCGGCGGCATGACAGATTGAGCAAATTTATAAGGGCAAGATGAATGCTATGTCTCCTGGATATGCGAATGCTAGCAAGCCAAGATAAAAAAGCCGGGGTTCATCGCCCCGGTTTTTCTCATTTTACCCATCCTTTATAGTAGGCTTCTCTATATTTCTTCGTCATATACTCTGTAGCCCACCAACCCTGCAAATCTGCATCAATATGGCAGTGAGTTCCAAAAGCGACAGGTTGGATGTATACTGTATTTTTCTTGACATGTAGCATATTTAAGGACTATCATCGTCCTAAAATAATGAATATATCAGGACAAATATTAGATGGATAAACACTAAAATCACAATATAAACGGAGCATGAGAGGGGACATAATTATGAAGTATTTAGAAACACATCCGTGGATAGATTTTAGATGTGATTTTAAAAATGCGACCCACTATATGTGGATGAGGTTAGGTGCTGCCCAAGCAAAATGCAAAGAAGTTGCTCACGTGCCTCTACGCCCGGACATGGCGGACGAGTTGTATCAAATATATCTCGCCAAGGGGGTTATGGCTACTACCGCAATCGAGGGGAATACATTGAATGAAGCCCAGGTGCTGCAACAGATAAAGGGCGAGCTTGTTTTGCCTGAATCCAAGCAATATTTGGCCAACGAAGCCCAAAACGTCATTGAGGCATGTAATCACATAGCAAAAAATACTCTTGGTGGTGATTGTGAAGCTATTACTGTGGATGACATTTTAAAATACAACGAATTTGTTTTGAAGGGGCTTGAATTAGATGAAGGAACAATTCCCGGCGAGATCAGAACCCATTCGGTAGTGGTTGGAAATGTCTATCGAGGTGCCCCGCCAGAAGATTGTGAGTACCTTCTTCAAATGTTTTGTGACTTTTTAAATAATTCTGATAATTTTGATCTTAGACACGACAATTGTACTGTAGCTTCTGGGATTTTAAAAGCTATTATAGCCCACCTGTATCTAGCGTGGATTCATCCTTTTGGTGATGGGAATGGTCGCACCGCAAGGCTTTTAGAGCTAAAAATACTTTTAATGCACGGAGTGCCGATGCCTGCTGCGCATTTATTGAGTAATTACTACAACGAAACCAGGACAGAGTATTATCGCAAGCTTAGGCAATCATCTCAGGGAGGGAAGAACAACGGATTGATTTTTATCGACTATGCCGTAAACGGATTTAATGAAGGGTTGGACGTTCAGCTTGAATATATTCATGCTAAACTTATTGATGTGTCGTGGATAAATTATATACATGAGAAGTTTAAAAATCTTACAAGTACAGTTGATTTGCGCCGTAAGCACTTGCTTTTAGATTTGTCTAATTCCGAAAAAGCTGTTGCTCCTAGCGATGCGGTGGTTTTGAGTGCCAGGGTGGCAAGAAGCTACATGGACAAAACACAAAAAACTATTACTCGAGATATTAATGTGTTGGTGGGAATGAATTTGATAAAGAAAGCTAATGGGAAAATAGTTGCTAACAAATCTATTGTTGTTGATAAATTTTTGCCTAGCAGGATTGAAACTGACTGGTAATATTTTGTGTTATAGTTTTAGTTTTATTTCGGATAGCCGCGCTGAATAAAAAGAGAGCGCGAATTAATGGAAGCGGGGTATGCAGAAAGTGGCAGGGAACAATAATTTACATATGTCTAGATCAGATAAAGCGGATGAATTTTATACTCAGCTTTCGCTTATAGAGAGCGAGCTAAAACACTACAAGGGGCATTTCAAGGGTAAGACTGTATTCTGTAATTGTGACGATCCTTTTGAAAGCAACTTTTTTAAATACTTTGCTATGAACTTTAATTCATTAAGGTTAAAAAAACTATCACCGTTATTTCACTATCAAGGATACCCCCGCCCGTGGCATTAG
>CAZWXO010000011.1:24923-33430 GCA_964637885.1 uncultured bacterium | reverse complement strand
ATCGGGAGTTGATACGGTCTCCTTCTTCTAGTAAGGAACAAGCCTTACTAGTCGCCTCTAGCATCCCCATCGGGAGTTGATACCGCCAGGTAGCAATGCCTGATTGTTTTGAAGCATTACTGCCTCTAGCATCCCCATCGGGAGTTGATACCTGTCATCGTATCAGGATCGTAGAGCATACCGATTCCAGCCTCTAGCATCCCCATCGGGAGTTGATACCTTCTAAATGCAAAGAACAAACTACCCAATAGAATATAAGCCTCTAGCATCCCCATCGGGAGTTGATACTATATTGTTTTTTCATTGCACATTCCTCCTATATTTGCCTCTAGCATCCCCATCGGGAGTTGATACACGCCCTACGATAGAGCAAATCGAAACAAAGATTACGATGCCTCTAGCATCCCCATCGGGAGTTGATACACCTTTTAACATAATTAGGTGAGATTATGTAATCGTGCCTCTAGCATCCCCATCGGGAGTTGATACATATACTTCCATAGGATTTTCTTCATCTGAATATAAGCCTCTAGCATCCCCATCGGGAGTTGATACTTCTGTCTAAGGATTTCATTGTGCTGTTTCATATACGCCTCTAGCATCCCCATCGGGAGTTGATACGTAAGGCACTGTGACCATAGCCATGACAATCACGATGGGCCTCTAGCATCCCCATCGGGAGTTGATACCCTGCACACATCTTCCAAACAAGACTGTCATCGCCATTGAGCCTCTAGCATCCCCATCGGGAGTTGATACCCATTGACGATAACGTCTTTGTTTGAGTCATGTGCAGCCTCTAGCATCCCCATCGGGAGTTGATACCCGATTCCACGATCCCGCATCTCTGCTTCATCAGAGCCTCTAGCATCCCCATCGGGAGTTGATACCCAACACAAAAATGGCGATGAAAACTATAGCTTTAGCCTCTAGCATCCCCATCGGGCGTTGATACACCTATGCCACGATCCCTCATTTCTTGCTCATCAGAAGCCTCTAGCATCCCCATCGGGAGTTGGTACACGTTTCGTCGCAATTTTCAGCGACTCATCAGAAAGGCGCCTCTAGCATTCCCATCGGGGCTGGTACGCTTGAGGCACCACAAATTCACTTTGCCCCTCGCGATACTATTGGAATTAAAAAATAATATCCTCTTCATAACCTCGATTTACTGAGTTCACCTCGAAATATCGTTAATTAAAAAGTCGGAAATTTACCACGGTTTGTTTCAGCATTATTGCAGTATTTTTTACCACAACTCGCACCAACTTCAACCTATAATCTTGGAAGATAAGCACTGATTATTTTGTGTTGAGAGGGGTGTGCGAATGACAGCAATAGAAACATTGCGTGAAGACGAGGTACTCTATGACGTTAATGGTAATTCCTATGTAGTTCAGGAAGCTCTAGGGACATACGCAGCGTTAGTAAGGTGCGAAAATGTAAGCAAAAAGATTTACCGTGAGCAACTGGAGCATATGATGACCCAGATGGAGTGGGATGAGTATCTGCGCAAAAAGAAAAGAGAAGCCTGTCAGGCAAGGCTAAGATGGGAGAAAGAAGTTTCCCAAGAGATTAGTAGACGAGGAATCCGGAGGCTCGTTCACTTTACTAAATTAGAGAACCTTACGGGGATTCTGCGGTATGGCCTGCTTTCAAGCCAAGAGTTGCGTTCAAGAAGATTATCGGTGAACGAAAACGATACAAGACGCTTAGACATGCATCCCGAGTGCAGTTGTTTGTCGGTAACATTTCCCAATTACCGCCTTTTCTACTATTTTCGCCAATTAGACGATACTGTTGATTGGATTGTCTTAGAATTGACTCCTGATGTTCTCTTTTCCCTTCGTGAATACCCTATCTTTTGCCCCAGCAATGCTGCAAGTGAGGCAGTGCGATGCAAAATAGGGGAGCATCAAGCGTCGGATGTTAAGTCATTTCAGAATATGTTTGCCGAGGAATCCGAATACCGGGGAAGTTTGATGCGGAGAAAAAATTTAGGTTTGTCGCCCTCTGATACTACTGATCCCCAGGCTGAAATTCTCTTTCCTGGAAGTATACCTTTGAAGTACATCAATAAAATCAAGGTGAACGACATGAGAGTTCAAGACGAATGCCAAAAAATGGTATTAAAGCACGGGATAGAAGATATTAGTGTTGCAGTTGACCAGCAGATGTTTTCGCCGCGTCGGGATTATCCATATTGGAGGACAGAGTACTATGGCTAAGCGCAAATGTTTTTTGGCCCAGCCGGATCAGATTCCTGTTTATCGGGAAGAACTGTTTGAATTCGCTTTTTTTAACGGCTTTGCGTTGGTGCAAAAACAAAAATCTATTTTTTCTTTCCACCAGGCAATTAGAAAAGCCTATCCTGAAAAGCATATATTGGAAATTTCTACAAAGTCGCCAGACCCTTTGGGGGTATCTCTTAGCGCTTTTAATCTCAAACTTGCATGCCCGGGACTCCCCTACAATTATCATTTGGAGAATGTTTTTCAAGCCTCAAAGGTATTCAAGGAAGGTGGCCCTTATCGGGATATCCTTTCCTTGTTGCCCCGGGAGGCAAAGCGCGATGAGCGCACTAAGACATCAGGTCCTCTCCTCCATTTCGATTTTTTCGGTGAGATATTTCCTTTGGAACCCAAGTCACTTTTTTATGATTGGATTTACCTCAAGGCCCTCGCCGGCCATCCAGAGTTAGCTCATGAAATTATACGATATGATGCCTTTACCGACATTGAGTTCAATCATATAAAATCCTTTAGCTGCCAAGCAAGGTCAGCTGCTATCTTTGTCAGTCTGCACTGGAGGGATGAACTGGGCATCGCCCTTGAGAACAAGGATTTTTTACGGAAGTTTTATAAAGAAAAAAATGACACCTTGATATGTCCTTTGTGTTAGAGCAATCAGTCGGGCATACGCCTTTATAGCGACAGAGATTGCCACAGGAAAATTTGCAGACGAATGCTCAAGATACCCCTGCTGCGTAGATTGCAACATTTTTTGCGGAATTTCGTACTATTTTCACCCTATAATAAAGGTATCAAAGAAGGAGGGTGAACAGATGACGATGCCAGGCCCGATCCTGATCAAGCAGTGCCCGGAGTGCGGCCAGTATATCCGGGAGCAGACCATCGCCTCGGGCAATACATTGGGGCAGAAGTGCTGGAGTGACGGCAAGGTGGAGGCACCGATGTTGCCGGAAGTGCCACGGGCGGTACTGTGTCCCGGATGCCGCAAAATTGTCTGGATACGGGAATTGGCAGTGTGTGAGGCGTTGGGAGGCTTTTTTGCTCAGGAGAATTTTCGCAGTGATGTCGGATTGGCCGGTAGAGCAAAGGACTGGCTGCCACTAGAGGTTAATGATTACTTGCTAGGCTTGCAGCAAGATTTGCCAGAGGATAAGGAGAGTTTTCTACGGATCCGATTGTGGTGGTGCGGCAATGACCCGCTACGAAGAGGCGAGCAGCGGACGCGTAGCGCCGATGAGATCGGGAACATGGAAAGACTCATAATGCAACTCCCCGATGATGATCAGAAGACAAGCTTGATGAAGGCAGATTTGCTACGCTCCCTGAGAAGATTCGGCGAAGCCGAAAAACTGCTCAACACGTTTCAATATCCGGCAAGGGAGGAGTGGGTCGTGGCAAAGCTGCTGGAAATGGTTGCTGCGGAAGATGCCTGTATTGCTCGGCTTTATTAGGCGAGCTGTCCGTGGCCCGGCGAGGGCCCCTTTTATTGCAACATTTTTCAGCACTAAAGCAGCGGCTAAGTTGGTATGCTAGTCATGGAAAAGGAGGGGAGGCCCATTGAAGCATGCGGAAAAACTTGTATCCGGGGCGATGGGGCTTGTCGGGGCGGTGGTGGCGCTGCCGGTGCGGGCGATAAACCTCAAAGTGCAAAGCCGTCATCTGGAAGACGTGGCCCAGGGGGTCCATGGGGCAACCAAGCAGACAGGGCATATCCTTGGGCGGGCTGCCGACGGAATCTACGGACTGGGGAAAGGTGCGGTAACTCGCAACGGTGACTGCGCCATGGAAGGTCTTAGGGACATGGGTAGCGCTTGTGCAACGCTGGGCAAGGGCTTTGTCGGTGGTGCAGTCCTGACAGCTCAGGGCGTAATCCAGACAGGGCAGGGCATTTGCGTCGGTGACCTGGAGCAGGTTAAAGCAGGAGCGACCCAACTAGTCAAGGTAGCGGCAGTTGGTGCTCTTGCCATCGGAGCCTTCGATCTGGCATTTGATCTGGATGCGGGGGAATGGAACCAGGGCGAAGCTTTTGCCAGCGTCGACAGAGTGCCTGGTCTTGGTGACGGCGTGGCAGGGGCAGCGGAGATTGATGGCTTGATCCAGGACGGTGCCCTTGCCGACACATCTTTCATCGAAGAGCCGCTCCGTAGTCAGGCCCAGGTCGACGCCTTTCTGGCGCAAAACGGCTTTACCCAGACCCCGGCAGGATACGAGGTTCACCACATTGTCCCTCTCTCTCAGGGCGGCGCCGACACCCCATCCAACATGGTCCTGGTAACAATTGATGAGCACGACGCCATAACTCAGGCTCACCGAAGGTTTTATGGCTGGTAAAGAAGGAGGAGGTGACGCTATTGCCAAAACAGACCGAGAGCAATGAAATCGAACTCCATCATTTGCGGGATTATCTTTGGACCAAGGATCTGGCTGGACACTTTCCGGAAAGCTTCTACCGGGACAACCGCTTTGTCCAGCTGATGCAGGAAGCAGTGTTCCTGGCGCGGATGCTCATAGCGATTAATGACGGAAAGAGCCACCGCAACTTGCCTCGGGTCCACTATGCTGTTATTTGCGATGATGACGAAGAGCTCCAGCAGGCCGGTCAAGGACTGGCCCGCATTGTCATGGCCTTGTGCGGACAGCGCAACTACTCCTTGGCTGTGTTGGCAACAGGGACATTTTTCACTCGGCCCCGTCAATTGCAAAGCTTCATGTCGGAAACCGACCGCAAGGCGATTATCGTCAAAGGTCTACAGCAGCAAATTCAACTGGAGCAAGAACAAGAGCCGAACGACGATAAACAAGAAATTGCCGAGACACCGATGTCTTTAACCCTGGGTGAATATTTAAAGCACGAGACGCGCCAAAAGATCTTCTTTCTGTTGGTGCCTCGGGCTATCGAAAATCTGGTGGATCAGATTACCCAGCACAAAGATGGCAGCTACGCCCTGAGAAAAATCCGCATTGCATCTCCACCGTCGGAGCTGGTGGCGCAACATGGGCAGCAATACGCCAAGGAAATGCTGCACACCACTCTGACCAAGCCACTCCAGCGGGAACTGTCGTCTATCCTGCGGAAAGTGTCCGGAGGGGAAAGTCTATCCGCGGCCGAAGTGTTGCTGGAGCAGGCTGTCTGGGATAGGGAGATGAAGGATGTTGATGCGCCTTTGACTCTGCGGGATATAAGGCGGGCTGGGGAAAAAAGCGGTGAAAGTGATCCGGAAGAGGAGCTGGAGAAACTGGCGGGACTCGACGGAATCAAGCAGCAGGTCCGAGAAATTGTCACCTATCTTCGCTTTCAGCGCCTACGACAGCAGGGCGGGCATACCCTGAGCCCCGTTACCCTCCACATGGCTTTTTCAGGCAATCCCGGTACTGGCAAAACAATTGTCGCTAGGCTCGTAGGGCGCATTTTAAAAAAGCATGGCCTGCTCACCAGCGGCAAATTTCACGAAGTCGGCCGGGACGCTTTAATCGGCAGATATGTCGGCCACACAGCTCAGATGGTCAAGGCACGGATGAGTGAAGCGCGCGGCTCTGTCCTTTTTATCGATGAGGCCTATGCTTTGGCTTACGGCGGGCAGCATGACTATGGCGCGGAGGCACTGGCAGTGATGGTGGCGGAGATGGAAAATTATCGGGATGATATCTGCGTGATAATGGCCGGTTATCAAGCGGAGATGGGGCGTCTTTTTTCTGCCAATCCCGGGCTGCGCAGCCGGGTTTCCTATCACATCCGCTTTCCGGATTACACTCCGGAACAGCTGGCCAGCATCTTTGCCGTCATGGCTACGGAGGAAGGCTACCGGCTGGACGAAGCCGCGAAAGAGGCGGCGATAGGTTGGATGACGACTCAAAAAACGCTGGGTATTGCAACATGGGGCAACGGCCGGGGTGCGCGCAACCTTTTTGAGCGGAGCAAGATCAAACATGCTACTCGATTGATGGAAGTTACCTCTTCAGGAAGAGGCATGAATCTAATTACCGGAGCAGATGTCCTAGCGGCCGCCACGGAAATGATAAACTCTGCTGATGATGCTGACCTCCGGATTGGTTTTGCCAGCATTTTAGATTAAGCAAGGGCAGAGATTTTACTTGTCCTCGTAGGGTGAGCTTTGTAAGGATGTAAAACTAAACCGAGTATGTCAAGACTCATGGTTTGAGAGACTAATAGTGCAAATATAGACTATAACCATGGAAAAGTGCGATGGTGTGCCTTTTTATGGCTGTTAAAACCGATATTAGAGCGCTAAGAAGGAGGATGATAGTATGGGTAAAATTAATGTAACTATAATCGATACTACTGGGAACAAAGAGCATCAGGCAGGACTTCCAGATGATGTGGCGGTGAATCGTCTAATGGGGAAACTGGTAGAAAAAATGAGCTTGCCAAGTACAGGCCCAGATGGAGCAGCACTTAGTTACAAATTAATCCATAAGGCCAGCGGAAAGCAGTTGGCTGACGACCAGACTTTGGCCGATGCCAAAGTTAAAGACAAAGATGTTTTGAGAGTACAAGCTGAGATAACGGCCGGGAGGTAATTTTATGGAGGCTGGTACAGAGGATCGATACAGCCGGCTACAGCAAATCCCTTGGTGGGATCAGGCCAAGCTTGCCCAGGCTAATGTTATGGTAGTGGGTGCGGGCGCCCTAGGTAACGAGCTGGTAAAAAACTTGGCTATGCTCGGGGTGGGGCATATTTTTCTAGTTGACATGGATAGTATTGAAAACTCGAATCTGTCTCGTTCGGTTCTTTTTCGAGCAAATGACGAAGGTTGTTCTAAGTCTGAGATAGCTGCACAGCGGGGCATGGAATTAAATCCAGATGTAGTAATTCGCCCATGGAATAAAAATGTCCTGACAGGGGTAGGATTGGGTGTTTTTCGGCGCATGCATGTGGTGCTGGGCGGGCTAGATAATCGGGAGGCACGCTTGGGCGTTAACCAAGCGTGCTGGAAAGTGACATGCCCGTGGATCGATGGCGGAATCGAAGCAACTCATGGCATTGTCCGACTCTTTGTCCCTCCTGATGGAGTTTGCTATGAATGTACCATGGGTGTGGCAGATTTTAGGCTTCTTAGGCAGCGTCGCAGTTGTGCTCTCTTGCGACGGGAAGAGATGACGACGGGAAAGGTTCCTACCACGCCAACCATGGCTTCGATTATTGCCGGCATTCAGGTGCAGGAAGCACTAAAGCTTTTACACAGCGAAGCAGGGCTGCCTGTTCTAGCCGGAAAGGGTTTTATTTTTAACGGAATGACACATGACTCTTATACTGTGGAGTACACTCGGCGAGAAGGATGCCTTAGTCATTATGTTTTTGACAGAGTATCGGAAACGGGGCTAAAAGCAAGTCAGGCTACAGGGCTTAGTCTGCTGGCATTAGCTCGGGACAAGTTGGGCAGTAAAGCGGTTATAGACCTTGGCAGGGAGATAGTTGAAGTTTTTACTTGTAGCTGTGGCTGGCAGCGCAAAGTGTTTATGCCCTTGAGTGAAACTTCCTATGCTGACACATTATGCGGGCTTTGCGGGCAAAGTTGTAATTTCAGAAGTTTTCACACGATTGATGGCAGCGAAGATTTCGCTTGTCAGACATTGCAGGAGTTGGGCGTACCTCCCCTAGATATATTAACAGGTTGCGATGGACAGAGCGAGGTCTACCTGGAATTATCAGGAGATCAGTATGAGGTACTGGGCTCTGATTGGCTACAGGAAAGGGGGAGGCCACTTTGAACCCGAGGACTAGAAGGCTACAAGCGGATTATGAAAAAATCCGCGAAGATTTCGACGGTCATCCTTGTCTTGAGATAACCACTCTCCAGGGCAATCCGCCGGAACGATATCAGGTAGTTTATCACATTAAGGGTTATCAGTTGATAAGTGGTGGGGCAGGATTGGGAATACGGGAGGAACATGTAGTGTTGATTAATTTGCACAATGACTATCCGCGACAAAAACCTTTGTGTCAGATTACAACGCCAATTTTTCACCCAAATTTTCGTGGCGATATTCAGCAATGGGGCAATGTCTGTATCGGCGATTACTGGGGGGCAGGAGAAACTTTGTCTGATGTGATTGTCCAAATTGGTGAAATGATTCAGTACCGCACATACAACCCATATAGTCCGTTGGATAAGCAGGCTGCGGTTTGGGCTCTTTCAAATCAACATTGCTTTCCAGTAGGTGAAGTGGATCTTTGGCAGCCCGAGACCTCTATTTCCAGAAAAGAAATGGAGATTGAATGGGATGACGATATG
>CAZWXO010000011.1:24376-24913 GCA_964637885.1 uncultured bacterium | reverse complement strand
AACGTTCTAATGATGTTTTACCTGATGTTAATCCAAATGATGATGAAGAGGTTGAAGATGATATGGGTATGGAGGATGACGATATGGAAATTGAACTGAACTAAGAGTAAACACGTGTTGGCAAGTGGCGATCGGAGGGAAACCATGCAAAGAGAAGAAAGGAGTAAGTGTCATCAAGTTGGCACTGTGGGGCCGGATGACTTAAAAATATCTTTAGATTTGGCTACATACCATCGCATGTGGGGTCATGGTTGTGTGAACGCTTGCCAAGAAATAGGAGGCGTTTTGTTGGGTCAATATTTCCAGGAGGGACACGTCCTCGTAATTGATGCCGCCTTGCCGGCTGAAGGAGGACGGAGCACCCGATCTTCATTTACCTTTACCCACGCTGCATGGGAGTCCATTCATCAACTGCAGGAAGATCGCCATCCGAGTCGTAAAATAGTTGGCTGGTATCATACCCATCCTTCATTTGGGATATTTCTATCTTCCTATGATGAGTTTATTTGTCACCACTTTTTTAATCTTCCTTGGCAG
>CAZWXO010000011.1:22732-24366 GCA_964637885.1 uncultured bacterium | reverse complement strand
AAGGGATTCGGTAAGCGCAGCGAGCACGGTGATGGATCCGCTGAGTGAGACACTAGGTTTTTTTCAGTGGAAGCGCGGGCAGTTGGATTCTCTTTTGGGGATAAGTATCTGTAGCACCAAGGCAAAATACCAATTGCCAGCTGCTTTGGTTAAGTCCTTTCCTAATGAACTATCCCACGAAAAAACCACCGTCATTGAAGATACCGTTACCCCGATCCGATACACGGCAACACGAGGCGATACCTTGGAGCTTATCAGCCAACGTTTATTTGGAGACGGCAAGCAGGCTCACCGAATTGGAGAATATAATTCACTGGATTTGCACGCAGTTATTTGTCCGGGGCAGGTGCTATTGGTGCCGGCGACGGAGCCACCTGAAAAGGAGTATTAATGATGGACACTTGCCCATACTGTCGCAACCCTATAAAGATGTGGGAAGATTCTGTTCAGTGCCCTAGCTGCTATTTGCGCCACCACACAGAGTGTTGGGAGGAAAATGGAGGATGCACTATCTATGGTTGTCCAGAAAGTCCTGATGCTAAAGCCTTTAGACAGGATGGACGCCAATCAGATGCTGACGTTGAAGTCTATTCCCAGCAGCCGTTGCGACTTTATTGGCAGGATATAGCTCGTGGGATAGGTTTTATATGGCTGATTTGGTTTGTCGTTACTCGTTTTTAGGCAGGGTTGATTGCAACATTTTTTGCCTTGGTGTGAAACTTTGAAATGGTAGTATATAGTCCGCAATTACAGTGAAGGGAGGCAGGAATGGATGATAATCGAGGCGCTTCTACTTATTGCCGGAAGTATAATTCTTGGTGGAGTGATCGGTTTTTTTTGGGAGGATATTCGCAAATGGCTGGTTCTTGGTCTGCGCAAGGTGGAAGAGCTAACCAGGCTGGCAGTTGAGGGATCGAAAATTATCATGCGTAAGCTTCGAGACGCTGTTAGCGAAATTGCGTTTCATTACAACAAGGACAAGCTGGGGCGTTGGCATGAAACAACGGTAACACGTGAGATTTCTGCTCACGAGGTGCCCAAAGATATTTTGGCAAAAATTAAAAAAAGTGAGACAGACATGACCGGAGAGCTGCGGATGCTGTTATCAGAATAAAAAGGGGGCGATGGCCATAGGAATTGGCAAACGCATTGAGGAAGAAAATCAAGAAAGAGAAGGACTTTTTACTCCTTGTAAGGCTAAATACCGTTTAGGGGATATCGTGTTATCCAAAGATGTGTTGGGGCGTGTGCTTGATGCCATGACTTTATTTAAGCAGCATGAGAAAATTTTTTGTGATTGGGGATTGGCAAAAACACATGGATTAGATAAACCGCTGAGTCTAAATCTCTATGGTCCTCCTGGCACAGGTAAAACCATGCTGGCCCACGCTATCAGCCATTCCCTGGATAAGCAAATTATCGTCGTAAATTATGCCTATATCGAATCGAAGTATGTGGGAGAAACCTCAAAGAATATCACCCAGGCCTTTGCTGTGGCAAAGGAAACCGACAGTGTTCTGTTTTTTGATGAGGCTGATGCTATTTTGAGCCGCCGGGTGACGGATATGCATAGTTCCACTGATGTCAGCGTCAATCAGACGCGATCGGTTTTGCTGATGCTTCTCAATGACCAC
>CAZWXO010000011.1:1495-22722 GCA_964637885.1 uncultured bacterium | reverse complement strand
GATAATATCGTTATCTTTGCAAGCAATTTTATGCACAACTACGACCAAGCCTTTTTGCGGAGAATAGCCGCCAATATTCGATTGGATTTGCCGGATGATGAATGTCGCCATCGCTTGTGGCACAAGCTGATACCAGATGAGCTACCTCAGCAGTTGAAAATTGCTGAAATCGTAAGTGCTTTTGATGACATTTCGGGCAGTGAGATAGCCAACGCTATATTAATGGCGGCCACTCGGGCAGCCCGTATGGGTGGTAGCGTAGTTCCACATAATTTTTTTGTCGAGGCGATTGAACAAATCCGGCAAAGTCGCATGGATAATCAGAACGGGTTTAAGATTGAAGACCGGATTGTCAGTGAGGGCTATGCACGAAGACAAATGGCGGAGGCGGTTGTATAGCAACGAGAAAGGATGTGAGGGATTTGTTGTTGGAGGCAATACTTTTAGGATTACTAGTCGTAGGCCTAGCAACCTTCTGGGACGAAATAAAAATTTGGTTAAAAGAAGTCGGCGACTGGATAGTCGAGGTCGTAAAGCATGTGCTTTACGGGACTAAGGTTTTACTGCGCAAGCTGCAGGAAGGTTTTGCAGAAATTGCCCGTTTTTACCATCAGGATGCACGGCAACGCTGGCATGAAACCACGAGGATGAGGGAGATAGCTGCCTCAGAGGTTCCAAGGGAAATACGGGAACGGATGGCAACTTTGGGGATTGAGGTGGAAATCACTAAAGATGTTGATCGGGAACTGCGGATGCATTTAGCGTAAGGAGGGATTTTTTTGAGCAAGCTGTTGTTAATCACCGACGAGATTAAGAAGAAGCTGGATGAACTGTTGCTTCGCTGCCGAAAGATTAAACCTGCGGTTGCCTGTGAAATAGGCAGGGATGCTTCACGGGGTAGGAGCCTTGATGTATTGGCCAACAAGTTCAGCTGCAATACTGACAAAGTGATATTGAAAGAAGTATCTAAGGGGTACAACTATGCTGGCGGTGAACTAGCCTTTTGTCTTGATGGGGAGGCACACGACTCAGTTAAGGCGATGATGTGTTTGTACTTTTATGACAATGACGGTGCGTGGTTTATTAGAGAGGGATGCAGCAGCATTGCTGCAGATTCGCTGTCGGATGTAGCTTATGACGAACTGCGACGACAACGCAAAGTAGCCTTTCAGGTGGATGCACCGGAAATATCGTAAGAAGGAGGTTTGATTTTGGAAATTCTTATATTTATCGCTTTTGCCGTTGTCTTTACGCTGGTTTGGTGGGTATTTAGTTGCATTTATAAAGCACTTGTATTTTCATGTGTTATGATTTGGGATGTTGCAGGCATTTGCCTAAGGAGTTGCTATATCTATTTGTGGGAGTTGCTTTGTGTGTTCGTTTTAGGCGCAGGGATGATACAATGCTTCAAGCAGCAATGGATAAATTTAATCTTTATCGCTTTTTTCTCTTGCATTTTTGTTTTAACTTTCGTCATGTTTGGTCGACGCCGGCGTAAAGTAATGCGGTACTTGCGCGAAATTGGTGCGGCCACAGCCACTGAGCTGCATTTAATGGTCGGAGGCAGTGCTAATGCAATCAGTGGTTATCTTAAAGGACTTAGCGATTGGGGCATTATTAAAGAAGTGCGCTTGAATAATATAACGCCATTATATATTTATCGGGGTGTTTGCCCAGATGAAGACGGAGGACGAGGGCTGGTAAAACACCAAATCAATCTTTAGTCGGCAGGAAAACTCCTTGCTAGTGTCGAATAGTTTTAACGACTAATTGCGAGGAGGGGTGTCTGTGACTATTATTAGTCAGATACATACATCGGATTATTGCGACTTGCGGCATATCCTTTGGCTGCTGTTTGCCAATGGTCCGATGACATTAGCAGAGTTAACTTTAGGGGTGGCACCAAAGGAGCGAAGATGTCGTGACTTGGTTGATTTGCTTTTACAGCGTGGCCTTGTTGTCGAATCGCAGAAACTGGGGCGGATTCCCCTTTTAACGTTATCTAATTCCTATTTTAAACCAGGCAACCGTGTTTTGGCCGAGCTTTTTATGTGCCGGAAAGTTAATTCCTCAGAAGTTCGTCTTTATGTAATGCTGATGCAGGTGATGGCCTGCCAGCAAACGCCCATCAGTGAAGAACGTCTGTATTATCTCATATATGAGAGTTTTTTGCTGGAAAGATTAGAAAAAGAGGGCATGGAGTATAGTGGTTTTTATAAAGAAAGACAATTTAGGAGCAAGCTTAAAAACTATGTTCGAGTGGGTCTTCTAAAAGAAATCCGAGCAACAAGATGTAATAGGGAGTACTTTTTAAATGCAAACTTTTTTGATCAGTTAGATGACTCCCAGTTAGCCAGGCTATTGGCAGGCCTTCAACTTCTCTCAGCATCCTTTATCCCAGTCACACCTGGAACAATGCTATTGGAAAGCCTACGAGAATATATGGGAGAGAAGTCCGGAGAAGCGTTTGAGATCGGTCTAAAGAGTTCCAGGCCGCAGTCGGCGTTGGACGAGGATGTGATTTGGCAGTTGCTTCAGCTTGCCGGCACGGGCAAAACGGCTGTAATTACTTATTTGCGGCGAAAAGGCTACAAAGTGCACGAAGCTATTCAGCCAGAATTTTTTGTTTATGATGCCGACTTTTCTCGCTGGTATGTCATCGGTTGGCAAAAAAATACTGTAATCATCCGGCGTGGTGATCGGATTGAAACTGTGAAGGAGCAAAAAAGCAACGAACCAAAGCATGATAACTCTAAGATTACTCAACGATTAGATCAGGCTTGGTGTATTTCAGGGGTGGAAGGGGAAAGTCCACCCCTGAAAGTACGGGTGCGTTTTGCAGCGGGTCACGGATATAATCTGTCCGTGTTACGCCACTCTTTTTTACGCGAAGATCGGAAGATCCCCAATCGATTGGTGGATGAGGGCGATAATTATTTTGTTTGTGAGTTCACCACACTCGACTCGTACGAATTGTCCCAATGGCTTCGGCGCTATGGCTCATGCGCTGAGGTTTTGCCAGATGGCGATGGAGCTGTGGTGCGGCAGATGATGCGGGACGGGTGGAAGGAGTTGATGGAAATCTATGGAGCTGTTTAGTGATTTCAAAAATCAACATCTTTCAATTGCACGATGTCTAATAAATGAGGCAAATATTAAAAAAGGTTTGTCGGTCCGTGAGGCCACGGCGTTTTTACTTGACAACTTCCCCCTCCTCGAAAGCGAATTCCTAGAAGATTTAAAGCAGGAGGTTTTTTGGCAGGAGGATGAACTGAACGACAGGCTTGTACCACGCCACCCAGGCAAAATTCCTGTAATTCCTCTCGCGGCTGAGCTGTCCTGGCTTCGTGCTTTGGCAGACAAAAGCATGGGAAAAATTATTTTGGGACCAGATTTATGTCAACTCATCCGCGAAATCATCGGTGACAAAGAGATTTTTTGGGATCGGATTAAAGTATGTAATCGCTGGGCGTCGCCTGAATATACTGAGGAAGAGTGTGCTGAGCTGCATCGCCGTTTTCTACGCATTGGTGCTCTTCGTAAGAATGGTCGCCTGCTGGAATACAAATATCGCGGACTGGATGAAAGGATAGTGTGTGGCAGCGGCTATGTGGCAGGTTTTGATTTTTGGATTGCATCAGGTGAGGTGTACGTAGTGATTGTTGATGCCGGATGGGAAAAAGCTTATCGTTGTTATTTGACTCGCTTTGATGATATTGTGGAGGTCGCCAATCAGGATAAATCTATGCGAGAGGTTGAGGAGCGCTATCGTCAACTTTTCAGACGCGGCCAGGAAACGTGCAAGGCGATTAAGGTGGTTGTTCGGGTATCACACGAAGCTGAGGCCATAGAAAGGGCTGCGCACTTGTTCGCTAGTTTTGTATTAAAAACCGAGACTCCAGCGAATGAGAGCACTTTGTATTATTTGGAATGCGGGCTCTTTGAGTGGGGAGAGTTGCAGCAGTGCATCTTAGCCTTGGGCAAAAGTGCCGAGGTATTGGCGCCAGAAGATATGCGTGAAAAGTTTATCCAGGAAGTCAATATGGCCTACAAGGCATATCTTTAATTGAATGGGGTAATAGCGCATAGGGCGTGTTGTAAACTCATAATGCATATTTGGCCCAGTCTTAACAAGCCTCTTGCTTAAACGGCAAGGGGCTTCAGCTATTTATCGGTACGCCCCAAATTGATTTGTAAAAGAGCATTTTTCGGGTTGGATGTTTCGTTGTCGTATATCTCTACAAAGAGATGTATCCTTGTACTGATCAAATTATGAAATACCCCCTGAATTACTTCGCACGGTCATAGATGCTCGCTTTAATTTCTTGAATTGTTTCAGCTACGCTCAAGAAGTCGGTGCAAATAATAATGTCGGCGCATTGCTGATACAGTTGCTTGCGATGGCTGTAAATTTTGTGTAAATGTTCGGACACGTGTTGTTCTTTGGCGATGAGAGGTCGCTTTGTTACAGTTGCAGTATCTTTTTTTATTCTGCCTGCCAGAATCTCAATGTCCGTCTCCAGCCAGACAGTTGTGCCCTGTTCCTTCATCAGTAGACGGTTTGCTTCAGCCAAGATTATGCCACCCCCGGTGGCAATCACATAATTATCCTGTGCAGCAATAGATGCTAAAATGCGGCTTTCCGCCTGGCGGAAAAATTGCTCACCGGATTTCGTAAAGATTTCATCGATGCTTTGGCCCAAGTCCAGCTGCACTGCAGCATCAGTATCGATGAAATTGAACTGGATGGCGCGGGCCAATTCAGCACCTACAGCTGACTTGCCGGAGCCCATCATTCCAACTAAGAAAATATTCATTTTTACCTCCTGATTTGTTTTTAACATTTGTCTAAAAATCGACCTTCTGATAAAATAGCAAAGGATATCTATTTAGGAAACTAATTAATAGGTAGCAACTTAACAAGGTTGTGTTCGTTGAACACTTTATTATACCTTGAAAGGGTGGAAGGAGTGAAGAGAGTGGCGAGTGCCAAAACTTTTAAGGGCGGGATTCATCCTTATTACGGCAAAGAGCTGTCGGAAGCAATTGCTGTCAAAGTGATGCCCGCTCCAAAGGAAATAATCATTCCCATGAATCAAAGTTTAGGTGCCCCCTGCGAAGTCTTAGTCGCTGTCGGCGATTATGTCTACATGGGGCAAAAAATCGGAGACAACACTACTGCCAAGAATGCAGCGCCAGTCCATGCCAGTGTGTCAGGGTTCGTGAAGGCGATTGAAAAACGTCCTCACCTTAGTGGTCGGGATGTTGTATCTGTCATTATCGAAAATGACGAAAAGGACGCTCTAGATCCGTCTATCGCGCCTCCTAAGGCTTACACGGAGCTGGACTCAGCCGGTATTTGCCAGATCGTCAAGGAAGCTGGCATTGTCGGGATGGGTGGCGCGGCTTTCCCGACGCATATCGCCATCGGTGACGGCAAAGGTCGGATTGGTGTTATCTTGGCTAATGGTGCCGAGTGCGAGCCGTATCTGACAGCGGATCATCGTGTCATGCTGGAGCGTGGCGAAGAGCTCGTGGAGGGTCTCAAGGTTGTCTTAAAGTCGATTGGCTCGGAGAAGGCAATCATCGCCATTGAGGAAAACAAAATGGACGCCGTTGCCAATATGCAAAAGCTCACCGAAGGAATCGACAATATTGAAGTGATGGTGGTCGAGGCAAAATATCCTCAGGGGGCAAAAAGTCAATTAATTAAAGCCTGTCTCAATAAAGAAACCCCTAGCGGGGGAAGATCCGCCGATGCCGGCGTAATTCTAAAAAATGTCGGTACGATTGCGACCATCGGTGAGACATTTAAGACAGGGATGCCCTTATTCCAGAGAATTATCACTGTCACCGGCAAGGGCATCAAAAATCCGGCCAATTTACTCGTCCGAGTCGGAACAAAAATCAGTGATGTAGTTGAATTTTGTGGTGGTTTTAATGAAGGCGTTGTTAAAATAATTGCCGGCGGCCCCATGATGGGACAAGCTCAGGCTGGCATCGACGCACCGATTATGAAGGGCACCTCCGGCGTTCTGGTGTTGACAAAAGCCGATGCGCCAAGTGTCAAAGAGACAGCCTGCATTCGTTGCTCCCGCTGCGTTGAAGCATGTCCGATCCGTTTATTACCGCTGACTATCGCTGCTTATTCGCGAAAAGGCGACATCGACGGAGCGGCACGGTATCATGCTGCGGACTGTATTGAATGCGGTTGCTGCTCGTTTAGTTGTCCGGCAAAGCGCCGTCTGACTGAAGACATTCGACTAGCGAAGACAATTATTAAGGAGCGCAGCAAACCTGCGGCCTGCTAATTTTTAGAATGGAGGTTTAAGAATGCTTGAGGAAAAGCTTGTCGTATCATCCTCGCCTCATCAACGCACCACGATGTGCGTTGATAAAATCATGTTATATGTTATTCTCGCCTTAGTTCCCGCAGTTTTTGCCGCAGTTTATTTCTTTGGAATTTACGCGATCGCCATTATGGCTACTGCTGTTATCGCTGCTGTCGCCACCGAGGCCTTTATTGTCCGCTTTATGTTAAAGCGCGAGCAAACGGTGCAAGACGGTAGTGCGGCTTTGACGGGATTGCTCCTAGCGATGTGCCTGCCACCGACAATTCCCCTTTGGACAACCGCACTTGGGGCAGCCTTTGCTGTGGGTGTTGGCAAAATGGCCTTTGGCGGAATCGGCTGCAATATTTTCAATCCGGCCCACGTCGGACGGGCCTTTCTCCTCGCGGCTTATCCAGCCTACATGACTTCTTGGATATGGCCCAAGACGGCGACTGCTGTCGATGCATTAACAAGCGCAACGCCCTTGGCATTATTGAAGCAAGACGTTGTGACGCCTTATTGGGATCTCTTTATTGGCAACGTTGGGGGATCATTAGGCGAGACTTCGGCCGTCGCACTCTTGGCAGGCGGATTGTTTCTCGTCTACCTAAAAATCATTGATTGGCGCATTCCAGCAACATATCTAGGCACTGTTATTATCCTTTCTTTTGTTTTGGGACAAGATCCAATCTTTCATCTGCTAGCGGGCGGATTAATGATCGGGGCATTTTTCATGGCGACAGATTATGTCACCAGTCCGATTACCACCAAAGGACGAATCATCTTCGGAGTCGGTTGTGGATTATTGACGGTCCTTATTCGTTTGTTTGGCGGATATCCTGAGGGAGTCTGTTACTCGATTCTGCTGATGAACGCCTGCGTTCCCTTGATCGACCGCTATACGGTCCCCAGAGTTTATGGGGAGGTGAAGAAGAAATGAAGGACATGATTAAGCTAGGAGCAGTTTTAATGCTTTTTGCCGGAGTTTTTGCCGGGATTCTCGCTTTTGTCAACAATCAGACCAAGCCAGTTATCGCCGCTAACGCCGCTGCCGAACAGCAGCTCGCTTTTCGAGAAGTCTTGCCAGGGGAAGAGTATCTGGATATCACTGCTGATAGTGCTACATTGATGCAGGATTACAGCACGGTAACAAATGTTATCAAGGTAACCGGAGAAAATAATGTCTCGGCAGGATACATCATCGGTGTCGCCCCGCGAGGGTATTCCAGCAATCTCGTTACTTTGGTCGGGATCGACGACGCTGGTGAGATTGCCGCCGTCAAAGTCGTCAGCCAAAACGAAACGCCTGGTCTTGGCACGCATGTGCAAGCACCATGGTTTCAGGATCAGTTCAAGGGGCTGACGGTGGATGACAATGTGGCGGTTAAACAGGATGGTGGCGACCTCGATGCAATTACCGCTTCAACGATTTCTTCTCGGGCTGTCGCTATTGGTGCCAGCGAGGCGCTGCAGCTACACCGCGACCTAAAAAACAAATAAAGGATGGAGTGAAAGGCAAATGAGTCTAGGGAAAATTTTCTCAACCGGAGTCATCCGGGAAAATCCGGTTTTATTTCAGCTAATCGGCATGTGTCCTATTTTAGCCGTCACTACATCGATTGTTAATGGTGTAGGCATGGGCGTCGCCGTAATTTTCGTTTTAACCTTTTCTAATCTGTTGGTATCAATTTTGCGGAAAGTAATTCCGTCAAATATCCGTATTCCGTGTTTTGTCATTATCATTGCCTCCTTTGTGACGATCGTCGATTTAGTGATGCAAGCCTACGCTCCTGAGCTTTCCAAGTCTTTGGGACTGTTTATTCCACTGATTGTCGTCAACTGCGTCATCCTTGCGCGGGCGGAAGCTTTTGCCTTCCGAAATCCGGTTCTTCCTTCAGTGGTTGACGGACTCGGAATGGGAGTCGGCTTTACCTTCGCCCTGGTTCTATTAGCCTCGATACGAGAATTCTTGGGGACGGGAGCTATTCTGGCTGGCTTTGCTCCTTACGTGGGCCAGGACATCGCAATGCAGATTATTCCGGTCGACTACGCTGCATTGGTTATGATTATGCCCCCGGGTGCGTTTATAACATTAGGCTTTTTAATCGCAATCTTCAAAAAGTTCGCTAGCCAGAAATAGGAGGAAAGAATAATGGAGTACATTTTTATATTTCTCGCAGCAATCCTAAGTGGCAACTATGTTTTAATGCGGTTTTTAGGGATTTGCCCCTTTCTAGGAGTCTCCCGCCAGATTGAAACAGCTGCCGGAATGGGCGCTGCCGTTAGTTTTGTTTTGACACTTTCTTCGTTGATCTGCTGGGTGATCAATCGGCTAATTTTAGTACCCTTCGGGCTTGAGTACCTCAGGACGATTGCTTTTATTTTGACAATCGCGTCTTTGGTCCAGTTGGTAGAAACTGCGATGAAAAAGGTGTCGCCGGCTCTCTACAAAGCCTTGGGGATTTTCCTGCCGCTGATTACAACAAACTGTGTTATTCTGGGCGCAGCGATTGTTAACATCAACGAAGGTTACGACCTGATTGCCACGATTATGAATTCTCTTGGTGCAGCGATAGGTTTTGCTATTGCCATCATTTTGTTTGCTTCGATTCGGGAACGCCTGGAGATTGCCAACGTACCCAAAGCTCTGGAAGGTTTTCCCGTTGCATTGGTCAGCGCTGGATTATTAGCGTTTGCCTTTAACGGGTTTATGGGATTGGTATAAATTGCGGAGGTGACATAAATTGGTTTATGCGATTGCAAGTATAGGCTTGATGGGTCTTTTCTTCGGCGTGATGTTAGCCTTCGCGGCCAAAAAATTTCATGTTGAGATAGATCCTAAGGTTGAAGAAATTATGGAAGCGCTGCCGGGGGTCAACTGCGGCATGTGCGGTTATTCGGGATGTGCCCCATTCGCTGAGGCTGTGGCAGCGGGGGAAGCGGAAGTTGGTGGTTGCGTTCCGGGTGGATTCGGGGTAGCGACAGCGATAGCCGACATCATGGGTCTTGAAGCTGGTAGCTGCGGTGAAAAGACGGTGGCTATCTGTCTTTGCCAAGGCGGAAGCTCCAAGGCACAAGAGCGCTATATTTACGACGGCATTGGCGATTGTAGCACTCGCGCCTCACTACACGGTGGTAGCAAGGCATGTGCCTTTGGTTGCGTCGGCGAGGGCGCCTGCATGGATGTATGTCCCTTTGATGCGATCGTGATGACTGCAGATGGCTTGCCCGTTGTCGATTGTGAAAAATGCACATCCTGCGGTAAATGCGTAGTCGCTTGTCCACGCAAGCTGATGCAGATAGTGCCGATGAGCGATCCGATCCAAGTATTATGTATTAACAAAGATAAGGCCAAAAAGGCAACCAGTGTTTGTCAGGTTTCCTGTTTCAAATGTAAAACCTGCGAACGTTCCTGTCCCTTTGACGCGATTATTGTGGGAGACGTGGCGGTTATCGATCACAGTAAGTGTATGGACTGTGGCATCTGTAGTGCCGTGTGCCCGCACAACACGATCCTTAACACGGCGCTAGCTGATTGGCCGGCAGCATACGTGTGTGAGACTGAAAAATGCACTGGATGCAACGTTTGTGTCGGGGCTTGTCCTCAGGGGTGCATCTCCATCGATAGTGATGGCAGGGCCTTGATTCAAACGGATCGCTGTATCGCCTGTGGAATATGCGCCAGAGTCTGCCCGGTGGATGCGATGGCCAAGGTAGCCTCGGAGGAGGCCGATCTTGAGACCAAACGCCAGGCGATTCGTAAAACAGTTGATCGTAAACTCATCAGTACCACGATCAGTCAGCGTCGTAGCACGGCCGCTTCATTGGCGTCGATGATTCGGAAATAAATGGGTCGATACGAGTGGCCGGGGGCTTTACCGGCCACTCAATTTTTTAATTAAGGATGAAAATACTTTGCCGGTACAGGAATTGATCGAGTTAAATAGTGAACGAAAATCCAAGACTCCTTGTGTCATGACGCAAGTCAAAGCAGGGATGCTTTTTTTATTTTGCGTGCTTTTAGTATTGGCAGGCTGCCAGGAAAAGCCGCAGATGTACGTTAAAAGTGCCATTTTAATGGATACCTATGTCGAAATCACAGCATACGGTGTTAATGCGCCGCAGGCAGTGGATGACGCCCTTCAGGCCATGGAAGGAGTCGCTAATCTCACCGATTATCGAGTTGCAGGAAGCGACGTCCAGCAGATTAATCTTGGTGCCGGAGCCGAGAAGGTGGACGTCGATGCACATACGATGCTTCTTTTGCAACGGGTTTTAGGATTAGATCCGATTATCCAGCGCTATTTTCAAGTGACGATCAAACCCGTCGCAGCTTTGTGGGGTTTTGGAACAGAAACTCCTCAGATTCCTAATCCGGAAGAGTTAGCTGGGGCATTGCGCCTAGTTGATGATCGAAATATTGTTTGCAACCTAGCTGAGGGCAGTGTTTATCTTGCGAGGCAAGGAGCATCCATCGACATGGGGGGGATCGCCAAGGGATACGCTGTCGAAGTAGCTGCACAGAGCCTAGCTCAGTCCGGGATTCAAAATGCGATGATTAATGCCGGGGGGCAGATCAAGGTACTTGGAACCAAACCCGACCAAAGCGCGTGGCGCGTTGGCATTCAGGATCCTCGTGGCGACGGTATTCTTGAAGTCATCGAGCTGCACGATGGCCAGGTCTTGGCTACCTCAGGAGATTACCAGCGGTTTTTTGAAGTCGCCGGACACCGCTACCACCATTTGCTCGATCCAGCGACGGGCTTCCCTGCTGCATTGTGCCGTAGCGCGACTGTCTTAGGAACAGACGCAACTTTGGCCGATATTTTATCGACAGCAATTTTTATCGCCGGGCCGGAGCATGCTAACGAAATTTTGGCGGCGGCGGGGGCAGGCGAATCATACCAGGTGATCATTGTTCGAGCCGATGGCGAAATTCTGCGCTTTGGTGGCCCGAAATGAATTGGCGGATAAAAAAATATGACTTAATTATTTTACTCAGTTGCCTTTTTCTTTTCGCCGGCTTATATTGGGTAACAGCTCAACCGGATGCCAATTCAGTTACACAGGTCAGCGTCGAGCAAGCCGGGAAAATCGTCTTTACGACAAATGAAATCGGCGATGAACCGGAGATCCTTAAGTTCTCAGGACCACTTGGTGAGAGCCAGGTTGAAATTGCCCGTGATGGAGTTGCGATGATTCATGCTCCTTGCCCTGACCAATGCTGTGTCCTGCAGGGAAGGGTCGCAAGCGGAGTGATTGTCTGCGTTCCCCAAAAAATTATCGTGTCGGTTGAGGGGGTGTCCGATGAGGCAGCATATGATGCCATCCTCCGCTAAAGTGCCGCGGCGGGACAAGGTGCGCCGCATGACGACAGTGGCTATCCTCGTTACGATCGGGATAGTGCTGCACCTGGTCGAGGCCTCAATACCTTTACCCGTGCAAGTTCCTGGTGTAAAATTGGGACTGGCTAATGTAGTGACTTTGTTGGCCTACTTCGGTGTTGGCCGTCGGGATGCTCTGGCGGTAGCCATGTTGCGCGTTCTTCTTGGTAGCCTTCTTTCCGGCACCTTGATGACGCCGACTTTTTTTCTCTCGGCCGGCGGGGCTGTCTCGGCTTTTGGAGTGATTTTAATTGTCGATCGTATCTTTAAAGAAAAGGTGGGTCTCCCAGGGATCAGTGCCTTGGCCTCACTCGGCCACGTCTCTGGACAATTGCTGGTGGCAGCAGTCCTTATCAATCATCCTGGTATTTTTTTACTGGCACCGTTGATCTATTTTTCAGCAGTGCTGACGGGATTCTTGACTGGCCTGATCGCGGACCTGGTATTGCGCCGGTTGACCGCCCTTAATCTTTGCCATCAAAGGAGTATTATATGAGCGCCTATACAAAAAATCATCGCGGTCTCTTGCTTGTCTTGTTTATCGTTGTCGGAATTTTTTCCGGAGCTTTGTTGACAGGCCTGCTTTCACTAATTATGCCAAAGATACCTTACTTGACTGAGTCTGTCCGGCTTCTGACAATTCCCCAAGTGTCGTTGGATTTGGATATTATCAGCTTTAGCTTTGGTCTGGAGCTGAGTCTTAATTTGGTTACCGTTGTGTGTTTGATTATTGCCTTGCTTTTTTATCGACGGTATTAGGGAGGCGTCGCCCATGTTGATTCTCGCATCCCAGTCTCCCCGTCGCCAAGAGCTACTGACATTGATGGGAATAAAATTCGAAGTCATTCCTAGCAGCTATGCGGAAGATGACGACCCCTGGCAGAAGGACCATGTTAAAATGGCCGCGACTCACGCCAGGGGCAAGGCAGAGCAAGTAAGAGATAGTTACAGCGCGGATGCCCCCGTTCTTGCTGCCGATACGATCGTCGTTCTTGGGGAAAGACGGATGGGTAAACCGGCTTCACCCGAAGAGGCCAAGGAGATGCTAAATAGTCTTTCCGGGCTAACACATCAAGTTATTACGGCCGTTTGTCTCGCGGATCGAAAAAATCGACTGTATGAGGATCATAAAATAACAAATGTGACCTTTCGCAAGTTGGCAAAGCATGAGATAATTAAATATGTTGAAACAAACGATCCCATGGATAAAGCTGGCAGCTACGGTATCCAAAGTTCGGCGGCTTGCTTTGTCAGTAGCATTGAAGGCTGCTATTTCAACGTAGTAGGTCTACCAATAAGCATGCTGACTTTATTGCTGCGGAAAGCGGGGATTGATTGTCCTGACTGGAACAACATCGGAGGGAACGACTGCAGATAGCCTGCCGAACAATATCTTAAATATTCCGTTATCGGAGCGGCCACGGGAAAAAATGTGTAATTATGGTTCCGAGGCGTTGCGCGATGCGGAATTATTGGCTATTCTTTTATCAACGGGAATCCAGGGCAAGAATGCCATCGAGGTCGGGAAAGAAATACTAAATGAGTACGACGGGCTTCTCGGACTCTTGGATGCTGATTTGGAGTCCTTGCAGAGAATAAACGGGCTAGGTCCTGCCAAGGCGTGTAAACTCATGGCATCGATAGAGCTCGGTCGTCGCTGGGCCTCGGCGCGGCGGTCAGTCACGCATAAGGTCGGTAGCCCAGCCGACGTGGCGAAATTTCTGGGCGGGTCCTTTGCATTTTTAGATAAAGAGCACTTCAAAGTACTCTACCTGGATGTTAAAAATCAGATAGTGCATGAAGAGACAGTGTCAGTGGGCACGCTTTCCAGTTCACTGGTGCATCCCCGGGAGGTTTTTAAACCGGCTATTAAAAAAAGCGCTCATGGCTTGATTGTCGCTCACAATCACCCTTCCGGAGACACAACGCCGAGCGAAGATGACATTGTCACTACCAAGCGTTTGCAAGAGGCCGGTGAGATTATTGGCATCAAGCTGATCGATCACTTAATTTTTGGGCACGGAAGCTTTATCAGCTTAAAAGAAAAGGGTTACCTAGAATAGTATATTTTTGAAAGGGGTTTTCAATTTATGGGTTTATGGTTTGGTTCGCGTTCACGCGATATGGGAATTGATCTTGGCACAGCAAATACTCTGGTTTATGTACGGGACAAAGGGATCGTTCTAAGCGAGCCCTCGGTAGTAGTAATTGAACGGGATACCAACACGGTTTTAGCTGTTGGCTCCGAGGCTAAAGAGATGTTAGGCCGCACCCCCGGGAATATCTCGGCGATTCGTCCTTTAAAAGATGGCGTTATCGCTGACTTTGATATAACACAGATGATGCTGGCTTACTTTATTAACAAAGTTCATCGCCGCAGTGCTCTCAGTCATCCCCGGGTTGTTGTCGGGGTACCCTCCGGAGTGACCGAAGTGGAAAAGCGCGCCGTCACTGAGGCTACCTTGCAGGCCGGAGCCAGCGAGGCTTTTTTGATTGAAGAACCGATGGCCGCGGCAGTTGGTGCCGGACTGCCGGTCAATGAGCCAACTGGCAGCATGATTGTCGACATCGGAGGCGGCACTTCCGAGGTGGCAGTCATTTCTCTCGGTGGCATTGTTTCCAGCAAGTCTGTCCGTGTTGGCGGCGATAAAATGAACGATGCCATCGCCCAATACATCCGCCGTGAGTTTAATTAGACAATCGGTGAGAAAACGTCCGAAGAAGTCAAAATGACAATCGGCTGTGCCCACCCATTAGAACACTTAAAAACTTTCGAAGTCCGCATTCGAGATTTGATCAGTGGTCTCCCTCAAACGGCGGTCATTTCATCCGTGGAGATGCGACAAGCACTCAATGAGCCGGTGATGCAGATCATCGATGCCGTTAAGTCTGCCCTCGAGCGGACTCCCCCTGAGCTAGCCGCCGATATTATCGATCGCGGAATCGTCATGTCCGGTGGTGGAGCACTTCTAGGAGGCTTCCCCAAACTTATTAGTGAAGAAACAAAAATGCCGGTTTATATCGCTGAAGATGCTTTGAGTTGCGTTGCCTTAGGCGCCGGAAAAGTGTTGGAGCAGCTGGATACATTGCAAAGGGTTCTGCTTAGTTCAAAAAAACGTTAATACAGCAGACTGATAGGGGGAATAGCAGTGATCTTGTCAGCACTTTTTGGCCTTAATTCTGGCGATATGGGTATTGATTTAGGGACAGTAAATACGCTGGTGTATCTTCGCGGCAAGGGCATTGTTTTGCGCGAGCCTTCCTTAGTAGCACGCAAACAGCGTGGCCACGAGGTCATCGCGGTAGGCGATGAAGCAAAGCGAATGCTGGGGAGAACCCCCGAGAGCATTGAAATAATTCGTCCCTTAAAGGGCGGCGTCATTGCCGATTTTGAAACGACATACCAGATGTTGCGCTATTATATCGGTAAAGTTTCCAAGCGTCGGATGTTCTTTCATCCGCGCATGGTTGTGGGAGTCCCCTCAGGGTCGACGCCGACAGAGCGCCGCGCCGTGGTCGAGGCCGGCATGCAGGCCGGAGCCAGAGAAGTTTTTTTAGTTGAGGAGCCGATGGCAGCGGCCGTAGGGGTCCGCTTGCCTGTCAATCAGGCTACCGCTAGTATGGTTATCGACATTGGCGGCGGCACGACTGATGCTGTTGTGATTTCCATGGGTGGCATCGTGGTCAGCGCTTCGGCAAGGGTTGCTGGTGACGCGATGGATGCTGCCATCATTAACTACATGCGCCACGTGCATGGCTTGCTGATTGGAGATGTAACAGCCGAAAGTTCAAAGATGGCTATCGGAGCGGCGTATCCTTTCAGAGATGAGCGCTGTCACGAGATTAACGGCCGTGATTTGCGGACCGGCTTGCCGCGGACGGTCAAGGTGACCTCCGTTGAGATGCGGGAAGCCCTTCGCGATGTTATCGACCATATTTTAGAGACAATCAAGAGCACATTGGAGAGAACACCTCCAGAGCTGGCTTCCGATTTATTTAGTCGGGGGATCGTGCTATCCGGGGGCGGAGCTTTGCTGGCCGGGCTGGATCGCTTTATCAGCGAAAACGCTAATGTTCCCACATTTGTCGCCAAGGATGCGCTGTCAAGTGTCGCACTAGGTGCAGGCATGATTATTGAAAATTTGGATGGGATGAAGCGACTATGCCTCGCGTCCAATAAATAGGTGGGGGTAAATTAATTTGCGGTTTTTTCGGCGGAATGCGCGTATCATCATTGTCTTGGCTGCTTTGGCGGCCATGATTTTTTTAAATGCCTGGTCATCGTCAAATCCGGCTTCGTTTGCGTGGCTGGAAAACGGCCTTGCTGAAATCAGCCGGCCTGTTTCGGATGTCTTGACGCAATTGACGGGGCGCGTCACACGGGCGACGGATTATTTATACGATTTAAGGGACACGCAGGATGAAAATCTCCGCCTGCAAAAACAAGTAAGCGACTTAAAGCGTGATTTGGCAGGGGCAGAAGAGTTGCGCGCGGAGAATGAGCGACTCTTGTCTCTGCTAGCCTTAAGTGATACCAGGTCCTTTGATTCTGTGGCAGTCGCACGGGTTATCGCAATCTCATCCTATGCCGGGGCAGATCAATTTATCCGCATTAATAAAGGTGCCAACGATGGGATCAGCAAAGATATGGCCGTCGTCACCCTTGATGGTCTTGTTGGCAGGGTGAGTAACGTCTCGCCGCGGACCGCTAAAGTAATGCTGATTACTGATCCACTGAGCGCAGTGGGTTGCCTCAGCCAGCGTTCCCGCAGCGCTGGGATAACCAAGGGCCAAGGGTACGGTACGATTGTTCTTTCGGAACTGACCCGGGAATCCGACGTCAAAAAAGGTGATTTAATCGTCACATCCGGTCTCGGCGTCATCTTTCCAAGTGGCATTCCCGTCGCTCGCGTCACTGAGGTGGAAAAGCGCGAAGTTGGACTTTTTCATGCTGCCGAATTGCAGACTATCGTCGATTTCAACCGTTTGGAAGAGGTCACAATCATCCGGGCCAAGGGTTACACCGCAGGAGAGATAGAATGAGATTTAAACGTTTCCCGCTGCTCGTGCTGGCCACATGTATTGCTGTGATCATGGATGTGACAATTTTTAATCGTCTGACTCTCTACAATATTTCCTTTGATCCGGTGATGCTTTTTGTTATCACCTATAGCTTCTGCCATGGATCCGCCGGAGGCGCCATTGCCGGTTTCTTTGCCGGCCTATTCCTAGATGCCGCTGTTGCGAGGTTCGTTGGGCCGTGGATGCTTCTACTCATTATCGTTGGCTATCTAGCCCACCCGATTAACGAGATGACCAAGCGCCGGGGACATTTGCCGGCTTGGTTGATGGTTTTTTGCATTAGCTTTGTTGCCTATCTAGTGAAAAATCTTCTAGAAATTCTTATTTACGGAATTGAGCCGAATATCATGATGTTGGCGGGGATGGCTGGAACAGCTTTTCTAATCAGCATCTTTACCATACTAGGGATGAAGA
This sequence comes from uncultured bacterium, assembly GCA_964637885.1. Lineage (GTDB taxonomy): Bacteria > Bacillota > CAZWXO01 > CAZWXO01 > CAZWXO01 > CAZWXO01. The sequence continues at coordinate 5,510 of CAZWXO010000011.1, read as the reverse complement.
TCAGCAAGCTTGTCGGGGCAGTTACCAGGCGCGCTGATTTAAACGGGGATAACAAGCCCCGATGGATGGTGGCAAAGTGACGAATGCACCTTTACTCGAAAGAAGATTCTTTGTTTTCGGGGCAACGATAATTTTCATATTCCTCGTCTTAACTGCTCGGCTTGTTTGGCTGCAAGTTCTTCGCGGAGAAGAACTTGCAATGATAGCCGAGACCAATAAACTGCGCCTATTTAATATCTATGCGCCACGAGGTCGAATCTTCGATAATCGTGGCAGTGAGTTGGTCGGAATACGACCAGCTTTTATGATTTATATGTTTAACGACCTGACGGAGGAAGAAAAACTTGCTACCATCGAAAAGCTGACCCAGGTAGCAGGATTGACGGAATTTGACGTCAGTGAACTAAAGGCGCGTCTGGATAAGACCACTCGTGCTTTTGAACCAGTTCTTGTCAAGGGTGACGTCGACATGGAAACTGTGGTCAGAGTCGAGGAAATGTCAGCTGAATTGCCGGGAGTCTACATCGATACCCAGTCCATCCGTCACTACCAGTACGAGAGCCTGGCATCCCATATTTTAGGTTATGTGGGTGAGATCAACGCCGACGAGCTGGATAAGCTCCGGGAACAAGGCTACAAGCTAGGAGTTACCATCGGCAAGCTAGGGCTGGAAAAGCTCTATGACGAGGATTTGCGGGGGCAAGACGGGGCCAGGATAGTCGAGGTCAACGCCTCTGGACACCCAGTCGCAGAGAATCAGGCTTTGCTGAAAAAAGAACCTGTGCCAGGTAACGATATCGTTGTCACCATCGACAATCGCTTGCAGGCAGCGACGGAAGAAGCTTTGGCCGCCGGTGTTCGTAAACATAGTAAATCTAAAACCGGTGCTGCAGTGGTCCTCGATGTCGAAACCGGGGCGATCCTAGCCATGGCCAGTTATCCGGATTTCAACCCTAACCTCTTTGCCAGGGGCATTTCCTCTGAGGACTGGAAAAAGCTTTCAACAGACCCGCGGCATGTCTTTAACGACCGAGCGATTGCTTCGGCTTATCCGCCGGCATCCACCTTCAAAATGGTTGTGGCGGCGGCAGGATTGGAGACGGGCAAGGTGACGCCATCGACAACATTTTATTGTCCAGGTAGCTACACCCTGGCCAATCATACATTTAAATGCTGGAAACACAGTGGCCACGGTCGCACCAACCTTGTCAAGGGCTTGCAGGTGTCCTGCGATGTCTATTTTTACAACGTTGGTCGCCTGGTCGGGCCTGATGCGATAAAATACTATGCTAACCAGTTTGGGGTGGGTGAGCTTAGCGGCCTGGGTCTGCCAGGAGAGAGCGCCGGGCGCATCCCTACTCCTGAGTGGAAGAAAGCATATTTTGCCGGCGACCCGAAGCAGGAGATTTGGTATCCTGGTGAAACGATCAATATGTCCATCGGGCAGGGGGATGTTTTAGCGACACCGCTGCAGATGGCGATGATGACCAGTACCCTGGCTCACGATGGTCGGCTCAATGAGCCTTATCTTGTCGAGAAAATTGTTTCGCCGAATGGCGATTTGGTTTATGAACACCAACCAAAGAAAAAACATGACGTGGATGTCACAAAAGCGCACCTCGAATATTTACGCAAGGGGATGGAGATGGTTGTCGGTGAGGGCGGGACAGCTGTGGCGGTTTTTCGTGGTTTCCCTGTCAAAGTAGCCGGAAAAACCGGGACGGCCCAGAACTCTCAAGGCGAGGATCACGGTCTGTTTGTCTGCTATGCACCGATGGATAAGCCGGAAATAGCTGTGGCTGTCGTTATCGAGCAGGGCAAAGGCGGCAGCACCGCTGCCGCGCCCGTTGCCCGGGAAATCATGATGGCCTACTTTGCTAAGGAAACGCTGGCTCCGCAATTTGAAGGCGGACTAATGCAAATGGAGCTTAAGATACAGTAAGGTTGGCATATTGCTTCGGTGATATCTTTCGACTATATTAATGCAAAGAGGGGGCGGTTACCGTGAGTGCTATAAGCATAAAAGGAACGAGGGGCGGAATTGCACTAATCGTTCCGGCTGAAATCAGCGCCGAAGAGGCAATCGAGCAACTGGAAGAGCGCATCACAGCCGCACCGGGTTTGTTTGACTGTGACAAAGTCATGGTAGATTTTTGCGGACGCCTTGAAGTTGAATCGCTATTGGCAGCAGTTGAGGAGCGGCTCCGGGAAGCCGGAACCGGGGAATTAGTCGTGACAAGGGATTTGCTTTCTCCTCGAACCGAGCCACGGGCGGCGTCGGCGGCGACGGAGAATAATTACACGGCTCCTGGCTCCAGCGCACGGTTGGTGAAGGGCACGATTCGTTCCGGACAAAAACTCAGTCATTCCGGCGATGTCATTATCATGGGCGATGTAAATCCCGGAGCAGAGGTAATCGCCAAAGGCAATATTATTATATTTGGTAGTTTGCGTGGAGTGGTACACGCTGGTGCAAATGGTGATACCAGCGCCTTTGTCGCCGCTCTTAGTCTGGAGCCGACCCAAGTCCGACTTGCTGGCTTGGTCGCCCGTTCCCCCGACAACGAGCAGAGCAATAAAAAAAGGGGCCCGGAGGTCGTCTTTGTTCGTAATAACGAACTGGTCATCGAGCCCTACACAGCAAGCCTTAAATGCTTGCAATAATTGAAAAAATCGAAGTACATAAGGGGGAAAAATAATGGGTCAGGTTATCGTCATCACCTCCGGTAAAGGTGGAGTAGGAAAAACTACCACCACAGCAAATTTGGGCACGGCTTTAGCTAAACTAGGTAAGAGCGTCGTTTTGCTCGATGCGGACATCGGTTTGCGCAATCTGGATTTAATTTTAGGACTGGAGAACCGGATTGTATTTGATTTGACAGATGTTTGTGAAGGGCGCTGTCGTGCCAAGCAAGCTATGATCAAGGACAAGCGCTTCTCCAATTTAATGCTGATGCCCGCAGCTCAGACAAAGGACAAGGATGCCATCAACCCAGAACAGATGCGCACGCTTTGCCACCAGCTACGCAACGACTTTGATTATGTCTTTGTCGACTGCCCTGCCGGAATTGAGCAGGGTTTCCAGAATGCTATTGCCGGTGCAGATAGCGCTATTATTGTCACAACGCCCGAAGTATCGGCTGTCCGGGATGCAGATCGGATTATCGGCAAGCTAGGGGCTTCGGATGTTACTGAGTCGGTCTTGGTGATCAACCGCATCAAGCCAGAAATGGTCGAGCGCGGCGACATGATGGACAAAACAGATATTATCGACATTCTGGCGATTCGCCTACTGGGAATTATTCCAGACGACGAAGGGGTCATCGTTTCCTCTAACCGCGGTGAGCCGATTGTTTTAAATGAAGAGGCCATGGCAGGCAAAGCATATATGAACATCGCCCGTCGTCTCATGGGGGAAGACGTTCCGCTGATGGACCTTTCTCCGACAAATCCAAGCTTTATGGCCAAACTAAAACAGCTGTTCAAGTCGTAGGTCGGAGGATAGAGATGGATTTTTTTGCAAAATTTTTTCGTGAACAAAAGAAGAGCAGCGGTGGGGTCGCCAAGGAAAGGCTGATGATTGTCTTGGCCCACGACCGCGCCACGATTTCCCCCGAAATATTGAGAAAAATGTCGGATGAGATTATCGAAGTAATCAGTAAATATTTTGAAGTTGAGCGTGACGAAATTGAAATCAATCTTAACCGGGAGGATGACAACATGGCCCTAGTAACCAACATCCCGGTTAAACAGATGCATCGGGTATAACGCTGATGTTTAACAGATTTTTCTTTCGCAATCTGGACTATATTCTCCTCACGGTAGTTTTGGCGGTCATTATTTTCGGTACCGTTGTAATATGTAGCGCCACTGGAGGTTACTTTTCTCCCATCGCTCAAAAGCAATTGATCGCTGCTGTTATTGGATTTTTTGGGATGATGATCGTCTCAGCGGTGGACTATTCCAAGCTGGAAGGCCTGATCAAACCTTTCTACGTTATCGGGATCGGGCTCTT
>CAZWXO010000011.1:0-1485 GCA_964637885.1 uncultured bacterium | reverse complement strand
CACGGTTTTAATCATCGGAGCAAACGTCAAGGGAGCCCAAAGCTGGCTACACCTAGGCGGCTTTGCCTTGCAGCCATCGGAGATCATGAAGATAGTCGTCATCGTCACTTTAGCCAATTATTTTGCTAAACCCAATCACCAAGTTAAGCGGCTGGTGCATTTAGTTCGGCCCATGCTGATTTTTGCAATACCGATGGTCTTGATTATGCTCCAGCCAGACCTGGGGACTATTCTAGTTTTCATCGGAATTCTTTTTGGGATGCTATTTATCGCTGGGGTTCCCATTAGGCACTTCTTTTTGTTTTCCGGACTAGGCATGGCCTGCCTGCCGATTTTTTGGATGCTGCTCAAGGATTATCAAAAGAATCGTCTCCTGACATTTTTTGATCCGAGTCTTGATCCATTAGGGGCCGGTTACAATGTCATTCAATCAAAAATTGCCATCGGATCAGGACATATCTGGGGTAAGGGTCTCTTTGAAGGCACGCAGGCATCGCTGAAATTTTTGCCTGAGCCCCACACAGATTTTATTTTTTCAGTTTTAGGCGAGGAGTTTGGCTTCGTCGGTGGGATGGCCTTGCTCCTGCTCTATTTCATCCTTATTTGGCGGGGAGCTCAGATTGCCGCTGATGCCAAAGACACCTTCGGTCAATTGATGTCCACGGGGGTCGTCTGCATGTTTGTTTTTCATTTACTGCTGAACGTCGGCGGGGCGACGGGGATTATGCCTCTGACAGGCTTGCCCTTAACACTGTTCAGTAGTGGGGGTAGTTCGGTTGTTACAAACATGCTGGCAATCGGGGTCTTGCAAAGTGTCCATATCCGTAGCCGCGAGCTACTGTTCTAGCTGGGGCAGGTTTTTTATTGCAAGCGTCGGGCGCTCCTGTGATGAGGAGCGCCTTATTCATAAATTGATAAAGGAATGGTCGGTGAAAACATTGACAACAGAAAAAAATATAAGAGCGGACCTCACGGCAGTGCGCCATCCTTCCCGCTACGCCGGGGGTGAGTGGAACAGCATGGAGCCAGACTCTAAAACAAAAAAAATTAGTTTTGCCCTTGCTTTTCCCGACGTTTACGAGATTGGGATGTCATTTCTTGGCTTTAAAATACTCTACGAAATAATCAACCGGCGGGACGACGCCTGGGCTGAACGCGTTTTTGCTCCATGGCACGATCGCGAAGCACAGCTGCGGGCGAGCCGGCAACTCCTCGCCGGCCTTGAGAGCGGCCGCCCATTAAAGGATTTTTCCATCGTCGGCTTTACACTCCAATACGAGATGTCTTACACCAACATAATCAATATGCTGGACCTCGGCGGAATTAGTCCCTGGCGCCGTGACCGCTCCGAGGGTGATCCGCTAATTATTGCCGGAGGCCCTTGTGCATTTAATCCTGAGCCTTTGGCCGATTTTTTCGGTCTGTTCGTTTTCGGTGTCGGCGTTAAAATGATTAGCAGGGTCATTTAGCTTTATGGTCATGTAG
>CAZWXO010000010.1:33915-36170 GCA_964637885.1 uncultured bacterium | reverse complement strand
TGCAGCAAGCCTTGAATCAGGTTTATATACCGTTGAAGTTAAAGGTACCGATGGAACTGTTTTAAATAATTCAAAATGGAGCTACGATGTCGGGGGAAAAGGCTGGGGCAATAATGAGTTACAGTACTACACTGCCGGTGGTCGCAACGCCTCGCTGCGACAAGGAAATTTGGTGATAACTGCAGCCAAGGAAACCTTGCATGGAAATGCCTATACTTCGGCTCGTGTTACGACCATGGGTAAGGCGACATGGAATCACGGAAAGTTTGAAATACGTGCCAAGCTCCCACGAGGGAAAGGTGTCTGGCCCGCAATTTGGCTGTTGCCGGCTAAAAACACGTACGGCGATTACCGTAAAAACGGTGAAATTGACATCTTGGAAATGATTGGGAGCGACACCCACACTTTTTACGGTACCTGTCACTATTTTGCATATAATAGATATCACACTGTTCCCAATAGTGTTATGACGCCGACTGTGGATCGTTCCAAGGATTTTCATGTCTATGGCATTGAGTGGGATCAGGATTGGATTCGCTATACCTTGGATGGGCGCGTTTACGCCTCCTTCAAATCAGCGAAAGTGTTTGCCGATGAATCTTATCGCCCCTATGACCAGCCTTTTTATCTTTTGATGAATGTGGCCGTGGGAGGGACATGGCCCGGCAGCCCGGATAGCAGCACTACCTTTCCGCAAGAGATGCTAATCGATTATGTTCGCGTGTATCAGCCCGTAAAAGAAATTTAGGTTTCACTCTTGACGAGGGCGAAGCCAAAAATGGTTTTGATGGTTGCTCTAGACTTGCATCCCTTGTAGTGGCCACTTACTCGGGGGAAAGAAAATAAATTTTTTGAAGCAGTAGTAAAGGGGCAACTGCGCCCCCTTTACCTGGGAGGATTGGGAAATGCCACTCTACCACGAGCGGTTAAAGCAATCATATTACATATTAAGTGAAGCCTTTACAAAATATTAAGATGAGATTTTTATGGGAACGCCAGCAGGATAACCTGCTGGCGTTTTCTGTGTTTGAACTTAGGGTTTTTCGTACTTTGTCGGCCCATCTGGCCAGCTGGTGCTTTGCAACCAGTCGACAGGGTACCCCAAAGGCTGTCCTACCTTGCCCGGCTCGCTTAGCAAGCCATCGTTGTATTTGACGATAAAGTGATCGGATAGCTTCCACCAGGCATCGATGGTGGCGGCAGTGGTTTTGGCAGCGTAGTCTGTCAGGTAGCGCTTAGCTAGCCCAGGGCTTTTGGCGTGCAGCTTGAGGGCTTCAGCTTCGACAGCGGCTTGGCGGGCGAGAAAGTCATTTTCCAACTCGGCTTGTTTCGCTACTAGCTCCGTGTGCATCGCATCGTAGCGGAGGGCCTGGTAATTGCTAACGAAGTTGAAGGTCCACCAGGCACTGCTTCGATCAAATTTTAGCGGGTCGTAGGTCGCGATGGACTTCGGTAAAGAATCCACTCCGGTGTAAAAGGGCATAAAGACAGTATCAGAAGGTTTGTCTAGGCCCATCCACATGATGCCGCCGACGGCATCCGGCAGCCAGTTGCGACCTTGCAGGACATAAGTGTATCCGCAATAGGTGACGGAGAGAGGGCGTTCCCAGGCTCCGGCGAGTTTGCGACTTGGGTCTCCGACATCGCCTTGACCGTCATAGGGTCCGTAATAACGGTCCGGGTAACCGAAGGGTCCGGCGGCACTCCCCTTGGTTAGGTCAAATTCGGTGCCCTCATAGTGGTCGCGGTGCAGGCGCATGACGTCGCGGATAGCTAATTTCTTATCCGGCCTGACGCTGAAGGGGTAGTAACGAGTCAGGCCGCTTTCGACCCAGGGGGAATAATTTTTACTTGGCGCTACTAATGATAGCACCCGCCAGACCCGTCGAAGGGAGTAGTAGGGGTGGTTGTACTCGCCTAGGCTGACTGTTGGGAGCCAGTCCAAAGTTCCGTCGTCGGGGGACCACCAGCCGTGTTTTTCGGCGATGGCAAACAGGTCCTTGCCGAATAACAAGTCTGGATCAGCGGGGTCGATATCCCGGATGCGAAACTGGTTGGCAGCAACGAACACTTCACCATCGGGGATACGCTTAGCAACCCAAAGGCCACCCGTGCCTTCAGGAGAGGGTGCCATTTCCATCACCCAGGCTTCGTCGGGGTCGGCTACGGGCAAAGTCTCCCCCGTCCCGTAGTAACCGTACTCTTCGATTAGGCTGCCCATCAGCACCACTGCTTCCCGGGCGGTTGTGCATCTT
>CAZWXO010000010.1:0-33905 GCA_964637885.1 uncultured bacterium | reverse complement strand
TACCGCACCGCGCTGATGGGCAAATGGCATCTCGGTGCCGGCCTTGAATCCGGCGCCATTGGAAACACTCGGGCCAGCTCCGCTGAATAGAAAATTCTGGCGCCGGGCTTGGGTTCGGCTGTAATCTTGGCCCCGTCCGTACATTCGCCGAACATCAGTTGGTGCTCATTCATGATTCCATAATTTCCGTCAAAATAGGCATAAGTGTGAGCAACTTGGGGGATATAGCCCAGGGGAATGCTGGGTTTCCCTGCTGTGTCATAGGCTGGTCCGCGGTCAGCGGCAACGATTCGCGGATAAGAAAAGGCGTTGAAGGCGGCAATTTCTCCGATCGAGGCGGCGGTGTAGTAAACGGGACGCATCGCCCCCTTCGGATGGTCCATGGCCGGAACGTAAACGATTCTTTGATCCATTAAATCATTGTCGTCAGAATGCGTGACAAACATCGAGCCGTCGCTGCTGGCCCCCTTGGTGACGATGATTGTCGTGCAGGCTAGTGCTGGACTTGTCCATAGCATGAAGACAAGTGCTCCGGCCATAGCAAATTTAAGCTGTTTACGCATCAAATCCCTCCTCAAAATATCTTCTAGGGATTAGTACGCCGATTGTCTGCACTTTTCCTGCAAATTTCGTTGGAAAGGGCTTAAAGAAAAGTTATAATGGTACAGGATAAGGGGTGATCGCAATGTCCAAGGATTTAGGAACTAATTTGACTGGGGAAATGGAGAAATATTTAAACGCGGAAAAGGCGAACGCTGTGCTGGCTACTTTGCGACCAGGGGATGGATGGCCACACACGACGCCGATCTATTTAATAAAAGTGAAAAACTCGGGGCAGCTACTCTTTGCCCTGGCTGCCGGACATCAGGCCAGCGCTAATCTGCTGGATAACGGTAAGGCGATGCTTTCAATTATGGGCGAAAAGGATCAGGCTTATTCAATTGAAATGAAGGTGCGTCAGCTAAAACCTGCAATGGATGGGAATGCCGCGATGAGTGCGTTTATTGGCGACATCACGGCCATCAAGAGCGACACTACTCCCACGGTGATTGTCGAAGCTGGAGTCAAGGCAAAGTATCGCTCGGACAAGACCGAAGCCTTTTTTCGGATGATGTTTGACGAATTAGTCAAGGAAGGCAAAAAATAGTGTGCGGTTTGCCAGCATATGGATCGCTGAGATAACTCCGTAACCTAGGTGGGCAGAAGAAAGAAAGGTGGCTGTTATTTATGGAAAATACTTGCGATGTTTTGATTATCGGTGGAGGTCCGGCAGGACTGACAGCAGGGATTTATACGGGACGCGCCAAACTCAGCACCGTTGTCATGGAAAAAATGATGCCGGGGGGACAAATTGCCAGTACGGATTTGCTGGAGAATTACCCTGGTTTCCCTGACGGCATTTCCGGTTGGGAAATTGCCGACGCCATGCGTCAGCAATGTGAAAAATGGGGTGCCAGGTTTACGTCGGGAGATGTGAAGTCGCTGCGGCAAGGCGGGGCCGGCTTTATCGCTGAAACCACCCAAGGAGACATCGAAGCGAGAACGGTGATTATCGCCGCCGGAGCACGTCCACGCCCCTTGGAGGTTCCAGGGGAGAAAGAATTTACCGGGCGTGGCGTTTCTTGGTGCGCTACATGTGACGGCGCTTTTTATAACGGTAAAAAGGTCGCCGTTATTGGTGGTGGCAATTCGGCCGTGGAAGAAGGCTTGTTTTTAACACGCTTTGCCGCTGAAGTGACATTTCTGCAGGACCTGCCCGAATTGACAGCAACCCAGGTATACGTCGACAAGGTGATGGCTGATCCGAAGTGCCGGGTAATCACCAACACGAAGATTGAAGCTATTGAAGGAGAGCAGTTTGTTACTGGCGTCAGTTATTCAGATAGGACGAGTGGGGCAAAAAGTCGACTTGATGTTGATGGAGTTTTTATTTATATTGGGATGCTTCCAAATACTGATTGGCTGGGAACGCTGCTGCCGCTGGACAAATGGGGTTATATCCAAACTGATCCGGAGATGCGGACGGATATTCCGGGGCTTTTTGCCGCAGGGGACATTCGGATCAAGGAGATTCGCCAAGTCGCGACAGCTGTGGGGGATGGCACGATTGCTGCGATCCAGGCTGAAAAGTATCTGGCAGCACTAGATTAAGCGTGCGGTAGCGCATGAAAATATTTTAATACAATGGCAGGAGGTTTGGCAGTGAGAAAAATAATCAGTGGTCTGGCGGTAGCAATGATGTTGGTTGCCCTGTCGGGCTGTGGACAAGATGAGGTAAGCACAGAAATTAAAGAAGAGGAGACGACTACAACGATGCAAAAGGCAAGTGAACTTGAGGTAATGGATCGGAATGGGATGTACGGGGCCGCTCCGGAGATGACGATTGACCCAAACAAAAAATATCTAGCCCGGATTTCCACTAGTGAAGGGGATTTTTCTCTGGAGCTCTTTGCCGACAAAGCGCCGATTACGGTTAACAGTTTTGTTTTTTTAGCTCGTGAGGGCTACTTCGATGGAGTAACCTTTCACCGTATTTTAAAAACTTTTGTTTTGCAGGCGGGTGATCCCAAGGGCGATGGTACAGGCGGCCCTGGCTATCAGTTCGCCGACGAACTCCCCCCGACGATTCCCTACGGCCCTGGCGTTGTGGCGATGGCAAATGCTGGTCCTGGCACGAACGGTAGTCAGTTTTTTGTCTGTACCGGAGCAGATGCGGCAAATCTAAATCAGTATCCTAACTACACTGTCTTTGGCAAGGTAGCCGACGGAATGGATATTGTCGAAAAAATAGCGGCGGTCCCTGTGGAAATGTCCAGTAGCGGCGAGATGAGTTCGCCAGTCGAGCCCGTCTTTATTACCAAGGTGGAGATTGATGAAAACTGATTGCGAGTTCAAGTCAGTTTTCCGTATTTCCTGGGGCGCAACCGCTCTCTTGCTGGTTGCGCTTCTTGGCCTGTTAACAGGCTGCGCCCCCATGGGTGGTTCCGCGGAGGATGGGAGCAAAGCCCAGGTAAAAGTTAAGCCCGCTACAGCATTGTTAATCAATTTGGCAACCACTCAGGGGGGTGACAACCCCTTTATCCAAGTGCCGGAGTACACTTGGATTCTCGTCCAGGAGGTCAATCAGCGGATTGCGCTGACTATCGGTGATGAGCAGCTGCTTTTACAAGGCACTGATGGCTGGTATTTGGCGCAGAATCAGGTCTTTTCAGCAGAAAAAAAGCTTGACCAGCCTTACCCAGGCTACGAAGGCAATGGCTATTTGCAGTATCAATACCGCACGGATACCATGACCTTGGCTATCCAGCCCGTCGCAGGCGCCACGATAATCAATCCTTTAGCAGAGGCCACCTTGCTCCAAGCAGCTGAGGGTGCGGCCTGGCCTTACCAATGGGACACGGAGCGGGTGCTTTACGCCGGTGGCGGAATGGCGCTAATAATTGAGGAACATTTTGAAACCGGTGGAGGAACATACAACGCCGGCTGGTATCATCTGGCTTTGCGCAGTATCAAGGCCGACTATCCGGGACGGGAGCTACCGCTGGCCCGCTTTGAGAACCCCGATGTCAAACAAGAGATCGAGCGGCTCCAGCAGGAGAATGACCAGACGATTCGTCAGGAACAAGACGATTTCGGAGCGACTTTCATCAGCGCCCGTCAATTCGTTGCTGCAGACAATGCAGCCCCGGTTTTCGTCGATGGGGGATGGCGGCTTGGGTATATATTAGCAGAAGAATATGTGCACAATGGTAACGGAAGCTATTTCCGCAGTATGCTGAAGATTTTGCCGACTAGCTTTACCTTGCCAGAGCGTGTTGATCCGCAACCCGGTCTAGCCGTGGAGGAAATAGCTGAACTGGCAGGGGAGAACTTGTTTTATGTGACCGCGGATGGCCAGGTGGCTATTGTCCTGCGGGATAGTCGTTTGGCAGTCTACCGTTTGACTGAAGAAGGCTACGCCCAGCAAGCCGATACAAGGATTCCTGTGGATTCTGCTATCGTCGCCACTTATGAGCTAACCCTGGAAGACGCAGAATATTTGGCGGACTTATTTTAATCGATATAGAAAAATTACCAGGAGGGGCAGGTTAAGCATGAAAAAAACCGTCGATTTAAGGCAACTGCCTCAGATTGAGCGCTGGACCAATCAATTTTGCCTGGCTGATGGGTCGATGCCATATCCTAAAACGGTTTTGAGTGAAGAAATGCGCCTTTTACTAGACGAGGTGCGTCGAGGGCAGCACGATATCCAGGGAGACCTGGCGAGCTGGCTGGACCAAACTTTGGCCCGACGACTTTATCTGCTGTTTACGCCCTCTTTGCGGCGGGTAATCAATGCGACGGGGATCGTGATCCACACGAATCTTGGGCGCTCGCCGCTGAGCCCAAAAGCGCTGAAAAATATCGAAAATTCCTTGTCTGGCTATTGCAATTTGGAGATGGATCTGGCGACTGGTAAGCGAGGTCATCGCCTTAGTCATTTGGAGAGGCTACTTCAAAGACTGATCGGAACTGATGCCATCACTGCTGTTAACAACAATGCGGCAGCGGTCTTGTTGATTTTCGATGAATTGGCAAAGGGCAAGGAGGCGATCATCTCCCGAGGCGAGATGATCGAAATCGGGGGAGGCTTTCGCATTCCCGATGTAATGTCGAGGAGCGGCGTCGCACTCCGCGAGGTGGGAACGACCAACCGGACTCGTCTCGAGGATTATGCGGAGGCGATTAATCCCCAAACAGGACTAATCGTCATCGCTCATCCAAGTAATTATCGCATTTCCGGGTTTACAGAAAAACCGCCCCTCGCCGAAATAGCTAAGCTTGGCAAGGCCCATGGTGTTCCTGTCTACTACGATGCCGGTAGCGGTTTGTTCGAAAAAGAGTTGCCCTGGGGGGATGAAAAACAAGTCCGGGAGGATTTGGCGTCAGGAGTTTCTCTAATCAGCTTTAGCTGTGACAAACTGTTGGGTTGTAGTCAGGGAGGAATAATCGCCGGCGAGGCGGAACTGATTGCCCGGCTGAAAAAAAATCCTTTGTCCCGGGCGATGCGCCTGGACAAGTTGCTTATCTCCGCTCTCGAAGGGACCTTGCTCAGCTATTTGTCGGGGACACAGCGGGAGGATATTCCCGTCCTGCAGATGCTGTATGCTACGCCTGAAGAATTGCAGCAGCGGGGAGCGATGCTTTTGCAAAAGATGGGACACTTGGCTGCTGCCGGGTTTTCTTTTGGTCAGGTGGACAAAGTTGGCCTGGCAGGTGGGGGAGCCCTACCAATGGTGGAGCTTCCCTCCCAAGCGATCACTGTTCAGCACCGTGATTTGCCGGCCCATCACCTGTACCGACGCCTGCTGAATTGCCCGGTCCCGATTGTCGGATTAGTGGAAAATGATCTTTTTCACCTTGATTTACGCACGATCAAGGTGACTGATTTTAGCGACATTGTCGCGGCACTTGAGGCTTTGAATTTGGAAGCCGATGCCAATTTTCAGGAGGAGCAGCTTTGAAAAAAGGCCGAAAGTTTTTTCGCAATTTATTGTTTGCCCTGGTTTATCTAGGTGTAATGGCGACCATTTATTTTGCTTTGACGCCCTATTTGACATGGACACCCTTGCTGACACAGCCACTTTATTTTGCCCTGGTGTATCTAACAGGAACGGCAGTGTTTCTTGTTTTTGGCCTGCGTCGCAAATATTTTTATCTGGAGGATTCCTTACGGGAGTTGCTGTTGTTTTGTTCGCAAGGCTTATTTGTCGGGGCGGTGCTCTATCTTAGCCGAGAGCTGTTTACGGTACAGATCGGCGCTTGGTGGGCTGGACCACTCTTGTTCCCTCTCTATCGGAGTGGTTGGTTGACGCACCGAAAAGAAAAGAGGCGTCGCTGATGCAACATTTTGTCATCGGGACCGCGGGTCATGTGGATCACGGCAAGACCAGCCTGATTCGGGCCTTGACTGGAGAAGACACAGATCGTTTGGCTGAAGAAAAAAAACGTGGGATCTCGATTGAAGCCGGTTTTGCTTCAATGCTCTTGCCGGACGGTAGCCGTGTCGGGATTGTCGATGTTCCTGGTCATGAAAAATTCATTCGCAACATGCTAGCTGGTTCTGGTGGGGTCGACTTGGTTTTGCTGGTGGTGGCCGCAGATGAAGGCCCGATGCCCCAGACGATGGAGCATGCTTATATCCTCGATTTACTCGGTGCCAAATCCGGTATTATCGTTTTGACTAGGGCGGACTTGGCAGATGACGATGATCGTGAGCTGTGCGCAATGTTGACTCGGGAAAAGCTGGCTGCAACCTTTTTGCGGGATGCGCCTCTAATCCAGGTCTCATCGGTCAGTCAGGCAGGGATTGATCAGCTGAAGGAATTAATTTTTCAAGAGATTACCCGACTGCGAGTATTGCCAGGGCGGGAGTCAGAGGATTTATTCTTGCCGGTAGATCGGGTTTTTTCCGTGGCCGGGCATGGCACGGTGGCTACAGGGACGATTTTTGCCGGGTCTATCAAAATTGAAGATAAGCTGGTTATCCAGCCAGGCAATTTATCAGTTCGGGTACGCGGATTGCAAAACCACGGGCAGTCCGGGCATCGAGCAGTTGCCGGGCAAAGAGCAGCTGTTAATCTGGCGGGGATTCAGGTTGCCGACTTGAAGCGGGGCGCTGTCCTGGCTACCCCGGGGAGGGCTTATCCCCAGGGCTTGCTGGATTTGCGGCTGCGTTTGCTGCCGGATCTGGCACATCCGCTGGCTAATGCCGCCCGCGTCCGTTTTTACGTAGGCTCTGCCGAGGCGTTTGGACGAATTCGCTTGCTTGAAGGCAAGGCCCTATCGGCAGGTCAAGAGAGTTATGCCCAGATATTTCTCGATGAACCGATTTCGGTTGTGCCGGGGTTGCCCTATGTTTTGCGGGATATTACCGCTAGCTACACCCTTGGGGGAGGGAGAATCATCGCCTCCGCTAAAAAACGCAGACAGCGCTTTAAGCCGACCGAATTAAAATTATTGTCGCGGCTGGAAGAAGGCGGGCGCTTAGCTCAATTAAATAATGTCCTACGCGAGAAACTTTGCCTGAGCCGCAAAGAAGCGCAAGAAATCCTCGCCGACGAGTGGACACCATCTTTGGAAGCAGGCGAAATTCTTTTGCTGGGGGATTTAGTGTTTCTTCCGGGACAGATTCGCCTCTTTGAAAGCCTTTTTCAGCAAACGCTATTGGCTCATCACCAACAGTTTCCTTTTTTATCCGGCATGGATCGTGAATTGGTGCGGCAGAGTGTCTGGCCCGGGGCGGACAAGCGCAGCTGGCAAGTATTGCTGGAAGACCGCCTCCAGGCTGGGTTGATGACCCGGCGAGGGGCTTTGCTGGCGATGGCAGATTTTACGCCGGTCTATGAAGGGCAGTGGGGGCAAGGGCGGACGCGTTTACTCGAAGAACTCATGAGGGGAGGCATCTCGCCCCCAGCGACGTCGGTGCTCTTGCCTCTGACAGGACTTTCTCCCCAGGACGGGGAATTGCTCATCAAAGCTCTTTGCGAACAAGGTGAAGTAGTATCCGTTAGCAATGAAATACTATTTTTGCCGGAGACGCTAGAAAAGTGTCGTCAGGAATTGGCGCGACTTTTTGCTGATAATTCCAGCGTGACGATGGGTCAGATGCGGGATTATTGGCAAACCAGCCGTAAATATGCTCAAGCATTGCTGGAGTGGTTCGATAGCAAGAAAGTTACTCTGCGTCAGGGAGATATACGGGTGGCAGGCAGCCAGTTGGCCAGGCCTGTGCAAGAAATTATTAACCCTTGACGGGATTTTAAATACTTAGATTAGCTCGATGTCGAGAAAGCAGGTAGGGGGTGATGGCGGTGAATAAAGATGTGCAACCTCGATTAACAGCGATGACGGCAGCTAGCGGGTGAGCGGCCAAAGTAGGGCCGGGCGTCCTACACGAAGCGCTGGCCTTGCTGCGCTCGACTGCCGCGCAACCCGAAGCGATGCTGGCGGGGTTGAATAATAATGAAGATGCTTCAGTTTATCGGCTTTCGGAGCACCTGGCTATAGTTCATACGGTAGATTTTTTTACACCTGTCGTCGATGATCCGTTTTTGTTTGGGGCGATAGCGGCCGCCAACGCTCTATCTGACGTATATGCCATGGGGGGAAAGCCACTTTTGGCGGCTAATATTTTGTGTTACCCGACCTGCAGCCTGCCTCCAGCGATGGTGGCGCAGATTTTAGCCGGGGGAATGGCCAAAGTTGAGGAAGCTGGAGCTTTTTTATCGGGTGGCCACACCGTTGAAGATGCTGAGCCGAAATATGGCCTCTCTGTGGTCGGTTTGCTGGACCCGGCAAAGATGACAGGTAATCATGGGGGCCAGGCTGGAGATTATTTATTTCTGACCAAGCCCCTAGGTAGCGGTGCAGTTCTGACGGCCTTCAAAGCCGATATGGTTGCTGCCGAAGATGTCGCGATTTGCACAAGTGAGATGGCCTGCCTTAATAAACGCGCGGCTGAGATAGGCGAAGCTTTGGGTGTACAGGGCGCTACAGATATCACCGGGTTTGGTTTAGCCGGGCACTTGCATGAACTCCTCAGCGCCAGTGGCTTTGCGGCGGAGTTGTGGATGAATAGTTTAATCTTTTACCCAGGAGCGCTGGAGGCGGCCCGAATGGGCCTTTTACCGGCAGGAATGTATCGCAACCGTGACAACTTTTCTCCCCATGTTGCCGGCCTAGGTGGATGTCTGCGCGAAATGGTAGACTTGTTTTTTGATCCTCAGACTTCCGGGGGACTATTGCTAGCTGTTCCAGCAGAGCAGGTGGAGGATGCCCGGCGACTATTGCGGGAGTCGGGACTTCCTTGTGAACCGATTGGACAATTGGTCGCTGGTGAGCCTGGGGCAATTATCTTGATCAATCAAAAACCTATCGAATAGGAATTTTCGGGAGCACCTCGGAAAGAAAGTTTGGAGGGAAGACGCTATGTTATTACAAAAACAACTAGATGCTCGAGGGCTGGCTTGCCCGCAACCGGTGATTTTGACACGCAAAGCATTGGCTCAAGCAGATGAAATGGTTTTGACAGTTCTCGTCGATAACGGGATAGCCAAGGAAAATCTATTGCGCCTCGCTGCCTCTCTCGGCTACGATGCGAATGCGCGGGGCGAAGAGCGGGAGATGCAGGTTGTGATCAAAAAACAACTTGGGGACGATGATCTAGGCCAGGAGGCGCTGGTGGAGGATTGCCAACTTCCGGGCACATCTTCTGGGGGAATTGGAGTGTTTATTACTTCTGAAATACTCGGCGAGGGCTCGGATGAGTTGGGGAGGCTGCTAATGAAGAGCTTCTTGTATGCCCTTTCCGAGCGGGATGTCCCACCGGAAAAATTGGCTTTGATGAACGGAGGCGTTAAGCTGGCGATTAGTCAGTCGCCGGCGCTGACTGATCTCAAAGCCTTGGCGGCATCTGGTACCCAGATTTTCGTCTGTGGTACTTGTCTGGATTATTTCGGTCTGAAGGACCAGCTTGCGGTGGGACAGATCAGCAATATGTACGATATTCAGGAAGCGCTTCTTTCCGTAGGACAGTTATTGAAACCTTAACCGTGGTCGGCGCTTGCGGAAGAAAGTAAAAGGAGATTCGATACACATGCAATACTTTGTCGGAGACACTGTGATAATGAAAAAAAAGCACCCGTGCGGCTCTTTTCAGTGGGAGGTGCTCCGGGTGGGTATGGATTTTCGCCTCAAATGTTGTGGGTGCGGTCATATGGTGATGATTCCCCGTGTCAAATTTGAAAAGGCGGTCAAGAACAAGGTTGTTGATTCGGATAACAAACAGGAGGAAGAAAGATGAGTTTAAGCTGTGGAATAGTCGGATTGCCGAATGTTGGAAAATCGACGCTGTTTAATGCGATGACGAAAGCCGGGGCTCAGGCAGCCAACTTCCCTTTTTGCACAATCGAGCCCAACGTCGGCGTGGTGGCTTTGCCAGATCCGCGGCTGGAAGTCTTAGGGGAGATGTTTAAGACCAAAAAAATCACCCCTAGCGATGTTAGTTTTGTCGACATTGCAGGACTTGTCAAGGGAGCAAGCAAGGGCGAGGGCTTGGGGAATAAATTTCTATCCCATATTCGTGAAATGGATGCGATTTTACAGGTAGTTCGCTGCTTCGAAAGCGGTGATATCACTCATGTGGATGGCAGTGTCGACCCGCTGCGCGATATCGAAACGATTTTAACCGAGCTTATTTTGGCTGATATGGAGACTTTGGAGAAATTCAAGGTGCGCCTGGAAAAACAAGTCCGTTCCAATGACAAGTCCGCTAAAGACGAATTGCTAGTCCTGGAACGCCTTGCGACACATTTGGACAGTGGTCGCCCGGCTGCTTCTTTTGCCCTTGAAGGTGAGGCTGAAGCTTTGCTGGTGGCAAAATCTCAGCTTCTCACCGCCAAGCCGATGCTCTATGCGGCGAATATCGGAGAAGAGGAGCTGGGCACGGACAGCAATCCCTACGTCGAAAAAGTGCAGGCCTTGGCAAAGAAAGAGGGTGCCGGTGTCGTCGTCGTGTCAGCCCAGCTCGAAGCGGAAATGGCCGCACTGAGCCTCGAAGAGGCGGCGGATTTCCGGCAAGGCTTAGGCCTTATCGAGAGTGGCTTGGATGCCTTGGTGCACGCTGCCTTTGCTTTACTGGGTTTGATGACCTTCCTAACTGCCGGGGAGCAAGAGGTGCGGGCCTGGACAATTAGAAAAGGGACAAAAGCTCCAGCAGCAGCAGGAAAAATCCACACCGATATCGAAAGGGGCTTTATACGGGCAGAAATTGTTAACTACGATGATTTGATAGCTTGTGGCTCCTATCCGGCGGCTCGGGAAAAGGGTTTGGTGCGGCTGGAAGGCAAAGAATATATCATGCAGGAAGGCGATGTCACCTATTTTCGCTTTAACGTTTAGATTTATTCTCAAAGGCTTAAAGGCTACTAGGGTCGCTATAGCGAGAACTTGCACAATACAGCGATAATACTGGGAACTCAGCCAAGAAATAGCATGACTTTAATAGAGGGCGGGTGTAGAAATGGAGCAAAAGAAACCGTTGATCCTGGTTGTCGATGATATGCCACAGAATATAAGAATTCTTGGCAGTGTTCTGCGCAACAATGACTATGACGTGGCAGTTGTTGTTAGTGGACAGGAGGCCTTGGATTTTGCTCGGGAGACCCCCCCCGATCTGATTCTGCTGGACATTATGATGCCGGATATGGATGGCTATGAAACTTGCCACCGTCTTAAGGCAGATCCGTTTACGGCTGATATTCCGGTTATTTTTGTCTCGGCGCTGCGGGAAACTGACGACAAAGTAATCGGGTTTGAGGCCGGAGCTGTGGATTATATCACGAAGCCTTTCAGCAAGGACGAGGTTTTGGCTCGTGTTCGCGCTCATTTGGAGTTAGGAATGGAGCGGGAACGCTCGCTGACACTTATTTCCGCCTTTGAACAAGCGCCTATTTCGATCCTGATTGCCAATCCTGATGCCCGCATAACCTACGCGAATCAGTTCTTTTGTCGGCTGAATGGATACAGTCTCGATGAAATTTTGGGCCAAAATCCCCGCATTCTCAAATCGGGAACCCATGACACTGTTTTTTACGAGCAAATGTGGCAGGTGCTTACAGAGGGCTCCCGCTGGGAAGGCGAGATTCAGAATCGCAAAAAAAATGGGGAGCTGTACTGGGAGAGCGTTCAAATTGCCCCGGTATTTGATCAACGTGAGCGACTGGTCGGCTATATCGCGACGAAGCAGGACATAACGCAGCGCAAATTCTTAGAAGCGCAACTGGAGGAGCTTTCGATTACGGATGCGCTGACAGGAATCTTTAATCGCCGTTACGGCATCGCCACATTAGAAAAAGAGCTGCATCGTTGCCAACGCAATAATACGCAGCTGACAGTTGTCTTTATCGATGTCGATAATCTAAAAATGGTCAACGATAACTTTGGTCATGCTGATGGCGACAAGCTGATTTTAGCTGTTACAAACAGTATTAAAGAGCTGATTCGCCTCGAGGATGTCTTTTGCCGAATGGGTGGTGACGAATTTATGTTGGTGATGCCGGAATGCAGTCGGGACAAAGCAGAAGAGCGAATGCAGGAGGCGCGACTTTCCTTAAAGGGATCGGCCATCGGGGGATACCCTATCGACTTTTCCTTTGGTTTCTCAGAATATCTGCCCTCATCAAGCAAAGAGATAACTGCCGACGCTCTAATTGATATTGCTGATAAGGCGATGTATGTGATGAAAACCAACAAGAAAGCCGTCCGTTAGTAAGGGGGAGGGGATACAATGTTGGCACCGACAAGTTTAGATAGTTTGGCAGCGAACCAAATTTTTAGGATATTCGAGACTTTTCCGATGCTTTTCTGGGTCAAAGACAGCGATGGCCGTTATATCTATGTTAACCCTCGTTGCCAGGATATTTTCGGTGTCGATCCGGAAGCTTTCATCGGCAAGACAGAGCTGGAAATCCGCGGGGACTCGTCCCTAATCTTTCGGCAGCAAGACCAAGAGGTGATGGCGTCGGGTCGCGGCAATTGGTTCAAATTCGCGACTAGTCTAGGGGATCGTGATTATTGGCTAGAGACATACAAATCACCGCTAACAGACGATGACGGGCAGGTGACAGCGGTTTATGGTTTCACGCGGGACATTACTTCTCAGGTAGAGACCGAGGAGGCCTTGCGAGCCTCCAGGGATTGTGCCCAAGACGCTAATCGGGCTAAGACAGATTTTCTGGCGAGCATGAATCATGAATTGCGAACACCTCTCAATGCCATTGTAGGCTTTGCTGAGCTGGCGACAGTCGAGACGAAAGAAATGCGAACCAAAGCCCATCTGCGAGAGATTGTCGGAGCCTCACAGACGCTGCTGGCTTTAATCAACGACATTATGGATATGGTTAAGTTGGAATCCAATCAGGTGCCTGTTTCACCTGTCAATACCCGATTGTGGGATTTGGGAGAGGAAATCGTCAGTATTTATCGGCAGCAAGCCGGAGAAAAGGGACTTAAACTGGTGCTGGATATTGCGGCAGATGTTCCGTCGATGGTCGTCGTGGACGGGGCTAAAGTGCAACAGATTTTGATGCATTTGGTCAGCAACGCCATTAAGTTCACTGCCACTGGTGAAGTGCGGATTTTTTTCCGGCAAACCCGCAACGACAACGAACCATCCACCATCGATTTATTAATCGGGGTTCATGATACCGGCTTAGGAATCGCTGATGACAAGCAGGAAGATGTTTTTCGTGCCTTCCATCAATCGGATGGGGGCAAGGGGAAAAAATATCCCGGAGTGGGGCTGGGCTTGTCCATCTGCCGTCATCTAGCTATGCTATTAAAGGGACGGTTAATGCTCGATAGCGAAGTAGGTAGAGGAAGTACGTTTTCCCTGTTATTGTCCGCAGTCCCCGTTGCGGCTGGGATTGAAACAAGGATGGCAAAGAATCTGCCAGATCTCGAGGGACACAAGGTGATTGTCGTCGATGATGTGGCAATCAACCGCCTGCTCTTGACACGTTGGTTGGAGTGGGCGGGGGCCAAGGCGAGCTGTGCCTCGAGTGGCGAAGATTGTTTAGCAATGGCGTTGAATGAACTTCCCGATGCGGTCTTGATGGATATTGTTTTACCGGGGATGGACGGCGTGGAAACGACCCGCCGCCTAAGGGAGCTAGCTGGAGACCATAAAATATGTATTATTGCCCTGACAGCAGCGGATGAAGATAATTATCCCAAAGATAACTTTGACGAATTTTTGGCTAAACCTGTCTCGCAGTCATTGTTGATCGAGACCTTGGCACGCAATTTTTCTTTGGCCGGACCCGTGGCAGATGGTGATGTCGAGAAGATGCGGGCTGACTTCTCGGCCCCTGAGGTTGACCCAGCGGGTTTGTTGAATGCCTTGATTAATCGGGCTTCGAATATTGGGCTGGCCTTACAGCGGCAATTGATCATCAGTGATGCAGAGCTATTTCAGCAAGTTTTGCAGGAAATCGCGACGGAGTACAATAGCGAAAATTTGCAGAAATACGCCACGATGCTGGAGAATCATTTGCTGGAATTCGACGTTGTCGGTTTAAAAAACTGTGTCAAAAGATACCCCAAATTTTTGGAGCAGATGGCTTTGCTGGATGCGGAGCACAAAGATTAAATCATTTAAGTTTTAGAAAAAGGGGGATGTTTGATGCGCCATATTATTATCGGTGGTGTTGCCGCCGGGATGACAGCTGCAATGAAGATTCGTCGACTCGATCCGAAGGCCGAGGTGACTGTTTATCAGCAGGAGACCGAAATTTCCTATGCTGGATGCGGATTGCCCTATTATTTAGGCGGCTTATCCCGCGGGGGCCGCGATAAAATGATTGTCCGTCAAGCAGATGTTTTTCGTCAGGAACACCGCATCGAAGTATTTCTCTCGTCACAAATAACTGAGATTGACGCATCGGCGGGAAGGGTCACGGTCCACGACCACCTTTCAGGCAGGAATTTCGGAGATAGCTACGATCGCTTGCTCATCGCCACTGGGGCTATCCCTTTTATTCCTCCAGGGCTAGTCACGGCGGCGGCTAATGTTTTCTCTTTACGCTCTTTGGTCGATGCTGACCAGATCAAGGCCAGGCTGGAGCAAGCACGGCCAGCCAGTGCTGTGCTTATCGGGGACGGTTTTATCAACATGGAAATGGCTGAGGCGATGTTGGCGCTTGGGATTAAGACGACAGTTATTTCAGCAAATGCCGAAGTGATGCCAATCCTCGATGAGGAAATTGCCCAAAACGTTGGTCGGCATCTTGAAGAAAAGGGTATCGAGGTGGTGCATAATTTCCGCGCCGGCAGTTTCGCTGAGGAGCAAGGCTTGGCGGTGTCGGTTCTTGAGGATGGCGGAAAAGGCCGGCAGATCGCGGGGGATATTTTTATCCTGGCTATCGGGGTCCGTCCGAATACTGCTTTGGCGCAGCAGGGCGGCATTGCGATTGGTCCGACTCGCGCCATTGCGTGCAACGCGCGAATGGAGACCAACCTACCCGGAATTTATACGGCCGGAGATTGTGCTGAGACCCGCCATCTTTTGACCGGCAAGCCTGTCTGGATTCCACTTGGCTCAACAGCTAATAAAATGGGTCGCATAGCTGGAACTAATATGGCTGGGGAAACCGCTGAATTTCAGGGCATTATGGGAACTTTTGTCGCCAAAATCTGCGATATCGCTGTCGGGCGAACTGGTTTAAGTGAAAAAGACGCTCTTCAAGAAGGAATCGACTTTCAAAAAATAGTCTTTGAGGATGTTACAGGCCCGGGATACTACCCCGGCGGGGGACGCGTCAAGTACAAGCTTTTATTCCGCCAAGACAACCGAAAGCTATTAGGGCTACAGGCCGTCGGCGCCCTTGCTCTCGATAAGCGTATTGACGTCTTCAGTACAGCTTTGCATCAAGGGATGCGGGTGGATGAACTCTTTGATTTGGATCTGGCCTACGCGCCACCCTTCAACAAACCACTGGATAGCCTTCATGTGGCGGCGATGCTAGCGGCCGATTAGGCTAGCTGGGCGATGGAAATGTTCTTCTCTTTGCTCAGGTCAAGGACCACGTCGCCGATTTGAATCATGGGACGGCTAAGGATGTGAGGATTGATAAAAACAACCTTTGCTTCTCTTCCGTCGGATAGGCGGACTTGTTCGCCGAGGAAATAAACGGACATTTTTTCGATGAATACTCCCAAGAATTTAGGATCCAGGTGACCTAGGCACTGGTTTTCAAAATGTTCCAAAACGTTAAAAGGTGACTCTTTTAGTTTGTAGCAGCGATCCGAAACCATCGCGTCAAACACGTCGGCGATGGCGACAATGCGTGCATATTCGTTTATTTTATCCCCTGTGACTCCAAGGGGATACCCTCTCCCGTCAATTCGCTCATGGTGCATCAAGACGCCTTGGCGAATATCTTCAGCGATGGTGGCATTTTGTTTGAGAATATCATAGCCGGCGACGGAATGCTTTTTGACGACAGCGAATTCTTCCGGGCTTAGCTTGCCGGGCTTGTTCAGGATGTGCTCCGGGACCCGAGCCTTCCCGATATCGTGGAGTACACCGGCATAGCAAATTTGCTTGACGCGATCTTCGCTGATTCCACTCCAGCGGGCTAACATCATCGCTAAAATTCCCACATTCAGGGAGTGGGTATAGGTATATCCGTCAACGCTACGCAGTCCGTTGAGGGTGTGTAGGACATCCCGGTGGCCGATGTTGCTCCCGATTACCCCTCCTACAGCCGATCGCACCGTTTCCATCCGCAACATATTGCCGCTGTCGAGGCTGGCAAAAATGTCTTTAATGCTACCCAGATGGGTGGAATATTCTTTCTCAAAGGATTGGGCGGCAGTTTCGATCTCGATTTCCGTCATTTCGTAAATGTCGACATAGGGAATTAACAAGTCATCCAGACGTCGAATTGAATACTCATCTAAGATTGTTCCTGCTGGAATAATCAGGGAATTAGCCTTGGAAAAAAGATCTCGGGAGATTCGCATCCCCGGGACACATTGATTGACCATAATTGTTTTGGTGCGCATGTTTTTGGTCAAGGCCCCGCCTCCATTTACAAATATACTTTGAGAAGTCAGACACACGAGGGATAACCTGCTTTTAGCAGAGATTATACCCTATCAGTATAATACAATTCCCACAATTATTGAACAATTATTTCCAGATTTAATTGACGATAGTTTTGCGGGCAACGCTAGGAGTTTTGCCTTGAACTTTGGATAATCGTCTGGCACTAATCTGTCAAAGTTGTGCTAAGATTAAGCGACGAAAGGAAGCGATGGGATGGACTATAATCGAATGATTGTGGAGTTTATTGATCAAGCAGTTGCGCGATGGGAGCCGAAGATTTATCGTCAACCTTTGGTAGGCTTTGCAGCTGCGCAAGACCCCCTGTTTGCCCAAATCAAACAATGGGCGCACCCAGAGCACCTGACGCCTCAGGAGATGTTGCCGGGAGCCCGCTCGGTGGTGGCTTGGTTTGTCCCCTTTCAGCCGAGTCTCGTCGAAGAAAACCGCCGGGCAAAATTTATCGCGCGCAGCTGGGCGGAGGCCTATATTGCGACCAATGCTCATTTAGCATCGCTAGCCGAGGACTTGGGAGAAATGCTGCAAGCAAGCGGTTTTAAAGTGGCTTTTGCCCCGCCGACACACAACTTTGACGAGGAGACGCTGGTGGCAAACTGGTCGCATCGTCATTTGGCCTATGTCGCAGGCCTCGGAGAATTTGGTTTGAATCAGATGCTGATAACGCCGTCAGGTTGTGCGGGGCGCTTTGCTAGTCTGGTCACGGATTGCGACTTGGTTGCCTCGGAGCGAAGCGAGCAAGGCTTGTGCAAGGGGAAGCCCGAGGGAGAAAAGGCCTGTCGGGATTGCCGCGAGCTTTGCCCGACAGGAGCTTTGGGAGCGGATGGCACTTTTGACCGTCAGCGCTGTTGGCAGTGGGTGCAGGCGGTGGACAGGTACTTCAAGGATTTAGGAGTTAGCGACGTCTGCGGAAAATGCTGCTTGGGGCGTTGCGCTGTCCTTGAGGACGGGGAGGCAATGCAAGGTGAATGATGGAAAAAGGGGTCGCCTGCAAGGAGTCTTAGCGGGGGTCGGGGCCTACGTTATCTGGGGAATTCTACCGATTTATTGGAAGGCATTAGTTGCCGTTCCGGCGATGCAAATATTGGCGCATCGAATTTTTTGGTCCTTTGGATTTGTCGTGCTATGTCTGATCGTCAGCAAACAATGGCCAGAGTTTAAAAAAGTTATCAGAAGCCCCCATACGCTAGGGCGGTTGTTTTTTTGTGCAATGATGATTACGATTAATTGGGGCACTTTTATTTGGGCCGTTAATGCCGGCTTGTTGGTGCAGACAAGTCTGGGTTACTATATTAATCCTCTATTTGCCGTGTTTTTGGGGATCGTGATCCTCCACGAGCGTGCCACGCCTGTCCAGTATCTATCTTTCGTTTTCGCCGGCGCTGCTGTGCTGTATTTGACCTTTGGCTATGGAGAGATTCCTTGGGTTGCTTTAGTTTTGGCCGTCAGCTTTGCTTTGTACGGCCTCGCCAAAAAGTCGATGCAGGTGGGCTCAATGGCTGGCCTCGCTGTTGAGACGGGGATTCTTTTGCCTTTTGCGGCAGGCTACATCGTCTATTGCGAAATGGGCCATGCCCCATCTTTTTTGGCTATTTCTCCGATGGTGACATTGTTGCTAGTTTTATGTGGAGTGGTCACGGCGACGCCGCTTTTGCTTTTTGCGGCCTCGGCTAACCGGATCCGTCTGTCAACTGTCGGATTTTTGCAATACTTGTCTCCGACGCTCACCTTACTTTTAGGGATTTTTGCTTATGGTGAAAGCTTTACGCCTGGCCATTTGCTGGCTTTTTCGCTGATTTGGGCGGCGCTATTTCTATACTCCTTGCCAATTTTGCGACGCGCCTTTACTCCCGACATCGCCAATCTAGAGGAGTTGTAGCAATTATCGTCGCTTTTAGAATAAGGCTGAGCGGATAATGTTTATTGTATTTTTATCTGCTTTGCTTGCAGGCCTTGGCATTTTTATCTTACAATGGTTGTATGGTGCTGTCTTGATTAATCTGGTTTGCTTCGACGCCATCTTTTCCAAAACTTTTCTTGTGAAAGGATGTGGATATTATTGGGTGTGATTTGGCTTAAGTTTCGCGAGGTTTTGTTTGCTGTCCTACCGGTTCTCCTTGTTGTATTGCTATTAAATTTTACTTTGGCACCGCTGGGATTTAGTTTGATGATTAAGTTTGTCATTGGTGCTGTTTTAATCATTACGGGCTTGACTTTATTTTTATTTGGGGTAGAAATCGGGGTCGGGCCGATTGGAAACTTGCTGGGGTCCGCCATTGTTAAATCTAACAAAACCTGGGTCGTTCTTGCGGCCGGATTGTTGTTAGGTTTTTTTATTTCCATTGCCGAACCGGATTTGCATATCGTCGCTGGGCAAGTCGAGATGGTAACTGCCGGGGGGCTATCCAAATATTTAATCATTGTCGTTGTTTCGGTTGGGATCGGGACGATGCTGAGCGTCGGATTGCTCCGCATCGCGAAAAACTTTCCACTATACATCACCCTGTTTATCGTCTATGGGGTTGTATTGGTTTTAGGTTTTTTTACGTCTAGGGAAATGTTGGCAATCGCCTTTGACGCTTCAGGAGCGACAACGGGAGCGATGACAGTACCGTTTTTCCTTGCCTTGGCGTTTGGGATTTCGGCGATGAAAAAAGACAGTAAGGCTGCCGAGAAAGATAGTTTTGGTTTGGTGGCGACAGTCTCGGTAGGCGCAATCATCGCGGTGATGCTGATGAGTATTCTATTGGATGTCGAGATGATTTCGGATGGAATTCCGCATGTCGCGGCGGAATCAGCCTCGATTCTTAGTCCTTTTTTGACTAAATTGCCCTTTATTAGCCAAGAGGTAGCATTGGCGCTGCTCCCGATTTTACTTATTTTTCTTGTCTTGCGGCGGAAAAAATTTAAAGTTAAAGGCGGGGCCTTCCGCAAAATTCTCTTTGGTTTGCTTTATGCTTACCTGGGGCTGACAATGTTTTTACTCGGGGCTAATGCCGGGTTTATCGAGGTGGGCAATGTCATCGGTTACAAAGTGGCTTTGATCGGTAACAATTATTACATTATTATTTTGGGGTTTTTCTTGGGGCTGGTAACGGTGGTTGCCGAGCCGGCGGTCCATATTCTAACCCAGCAGATCGAGACTGTCACCAGCGGTTATGTCAGCCGCAGAATCGTCCTAGCAACCCTGGCGATCAGCATTGCTCTAGCCGTCGCTTTATCGATGGTGCGCATCTTGGTGCCGCCTTTGCAGTTGTGGCACTTTCTTCTGCCGGGATACGCCTTGGCACTTCTGCTAACCTTCGTCGCACCAAAACTTTTTGTCGGAATCGCTTTCGACGCGGGCGGGGTCGCCTCGGGGCCGATGACGGCCACCTTCATTCTGGCCTTTGCTCATGGGGCGGCAGAGGCAGTGGATGGGGCTAATGTGTTGGTGGACGGTTTTGGAATTATTGCGATGGTGGCGATGATGCCACTGATTGCATTGCAAATAATCGGAATAGTGTATAAAATCAAATCATCAAAAAAAGGATTCGGTGAAGATGGAAGAGAACGTTGAACGTCACGGATTTGAACTAGTTTTAGTCACGGTTAACGCTGGTCTAGGATCAGAGGTTCTTTCGATTGCCCGGGAAAGCGGAGTCCTGGGGGGGACGATTTTTTACGGACGGGCTTTGTTGCGCAATCGGTTGATGCGTTTTCTGGGACTGGCTGATGTCAAAAAGGAAATTGTCCTGATGGTTGCGGAAGCAAATTTGGCCGAAAAAGCGATTCGCCGCATTGACGAGGAACTAAAAGTGGACTGGTTGGAGCAGGGCGGAGTTTTTTGTTCCCCGGTGAGCTGTTTTTATGGCGCTCATTTGCAGGAATGTCGCCTGAATCAGGGAAGTGGAGGTTTGAAAACAACGATGTTTAACGCTATTTACGTGATTGTCGATAAGGGTTTGGGGGAGAGTGTGGTGGAGACAGCGACGCGTTCCGGGGCCCGTGGAGGAGTTATCATCAATGCGCGGGGTGTTGGGGTTCACGAAACCAGCACCTTGTTCTCAATGGAAATCGAGCCGGAAAAAGAGGTCGTGATGCTGATGGCTCGCGAACATATCGCGGAGATGGTCATCACGTCTCTCAATAAAGAATTAAAAATCGACCAGCCGGGCAATGGGATTATCTTTACTCAGGATGTCAAAAAAATATATGGAAAATATTAAATTCGCGTGTTTTCGGGTTGCGCTTTGGTTCCGCTGATACGGTAGCACATCTAGATAAGGTGGTGAAAGCATGGAGATTTTACAAAGCCTGATTGTTCTTTTGTTGGTAGCCGTTTTGTTCGGCTACCTTTTTTTGCGGATCAAAATTCCGCCGGTCGTTGGATTTATCGCGGCGGGAGCTTTGCTGGGACCGGGTGGAATCGGGCTGATAACAGAGACAGAGGGAATATCGTTGCTGGCAGAAATCGGCATCGTTTTACTGCTGTTTGTGATTGGGATCGAATTCTCCCACTACGATCTCACGCGAATTAAGCGAGTGATGGTTTTTGGTGGGGGCCTGCAGGTTTTCTTGACGATGGCTGCGGTCTTAGGGATTACAATGTTGATTGGCAGTGACTGGCAACATGGCTTGTTTTACGGAATGTTGGTGGCGCTATCTTCGACAGCGATCGTGCTCAAGCTCTTTTCGGATCAAGGAGAGCTGGATACGCCCCACGGAAATCTTTGCCTCGGAGTTTTGATCTTTCAAGATATGGCGATTATCCCGATGCTGATTATCCTTCCTTTTCTGGCTGGCACGGGATCCGGCGAAGCCTCTCTGATCATTTTGTTGAAGGCCGTGGCTTTCATTGCCTTCATCGTCTTGGCTGGGCGCTATGCCCTCGAGCCGATCTTGCGGGCTGTGGCCAACACTGGGCGCCACGAGTTATTCCTGCTAACGATTGTTGTGCTGTGTCTGTTGACGGCAGAGCTGGCTCATGAGGCGGGGCTCTCTCCTGCGATTGGGGCCTTTTTGGCGGGCTTGCTCGTCTCGCGCTCCGAATACAGCTATCAGGCGCTGGGTCACATTATGCCTTTCCGCGACACTTTTTCCAATTTGTTTTTTGTCGTTGTCGGCATGCTTCTCAATGTCCATGTATTGTTGGAAAATTTTTGGCTGGTCAGTTCCCTCGTTTTTTCAATCCTTTTCATGAAACTGCTGGCGATGCTGGCAACGGGAATGATCATCGGGTATCCGAGTCGGACGGCGCTAATATCCTCTTTTTCCCTAGCCCAAATTGGGGAATTTAGTTTTATCATGGCGGCGGCGGGGCTGGAAAGAGGGATGATCAATTCCGTGACATACCAGATTTTTATTGTCGCAGCCGCTATTTCCATGATTTTAGCCCCGATTACCGTTTATTTCAGTTTCTTTCTCGCCGCCCGTTTTAACAAGAGCGGTCTTTTGTACGGCCTCGATCAACGTCTGCAGAAATCCACCGATAACTTAGGGATGCACGAATTATCCGGGCACGTCATGATTTGCGGTGCTGGCCAGACAGGTCAAATCGTTGCTAAGGCCTTGAGTTTGCGCAAAATTCGCTATCTACTAATCGATTTGGATGCTAACCTGCTCAACACTCTGCGCGCTCAAGGTGAGCCAGTGATGTTCGGCGACGCCAGCCAACTTGAAATGCTGAAGCTGGCTGGCATCAACCGGGCCCGGATGGTTGTCGTTTCCTTATCGGATATGCGGAGTACACTGCGAGTCGTCGAGCATGCTGCTCGTTTG
Organism: uncultured bacterium; assembly: GCA_964637885.1. Classification (GTDB taxonomy): domain Bacteria; phylum Bacillota; class CAZWXO01; order CAZWXO01; family CAZWXO01; genus CAZWXO01. Next base: position 11,479 of record CAZWXO010000010.1, on the reverse strand, counting down.
AACCCAATGCTGCACATTATTGTACGTTCCCGCTATATGGTCGACACCTCAGAGCTCTATCATCTAGGGGCTCAGGAAGTGGTAGCGGAAGAATTCGAGGCAGCGACGGAGATGGTCTATCGAATTCTCAATCAATACTTAACTCCGGATGAAGAGATTGAAGAGTTCATTGAAGAAATGCGACAGGAAAATTATGCGATGCTGCGGATCCTCCCCAAAAAAGGCCAGGAGCCTCGCTGGGAGCAATTTTTGGCTGATATCGCCACGGACTTTTATTTTGTAGCACCGGGTTCCAAGGCTGTGGGGGAAACGATTCGTGGCCTCGACATGCAGAATCGTTTTGGTATAACGGTGGCTGGAATATATCGGGACGGAGAGCTTGACAGCAATCCCCAAGGTGACGACGTTTTTGAAGTGGGCGACACCGTTGTCGTCGTTGGCTTACTGGAGAAAATCCGTGAGGCTAGCTGCATATTTAACTAGCCTTGGCTAACAAAACATTCGTCGCATGAATTTGCGAGACGCCGAATCCCTTCTGGAATCAATCCTTCGGCAATGCCGGCGAAAGATAACAGGAGTCGGGGTCGGTAATCGGCCTGATTCTCTGTATAAAAATGCTCGACCGGAAGGACAGCCACAGATTTTTTAAGAGCTAGCTGCACGATTTGCCCCACTGGTAGCGATGAATCAATTTCAAGTAAAAGATGCGACCCCGTTGACTTGCCAAAAATCTGTGCTCGGCCTTGCCACTCCTTAGAGATCGCGCTCTGGATAATCTCAGCTTTCCTAGCGTATACTTTGCGCAATTTGCGGATTTGCTTGCCTAGCTGCCCTTCCCGCATATACTTGGCTAGGGCAAGTTGCTCAATTTTCGAGGCGGTCTGGTTGTAGAGATGGGCGCGTTCGTGATAGGTCGCGGCAAGGGATGGAGTGAGAATCATATAGCTGATGCGCAGTGCGGGAAAGAGCAACTTGGAAAAAGAGCCGATGTAAACGACATGTTTCCCTTGATCCATCCCCTGAAGGGAAGGGATCGGCCGGTTAACATGGCTCAGTTCGCTGTCGTAATCGTCTTCGACGATAATTCCTTTGCGACGCGCGGCCCAAGCCAGTAGTTGAGCTCGGCGGGCGACTGGCATGGCACTGCCTAGCGGAAATTGGTGAGAAGGGCTGATGCAGGTGATCTCTGCTTGGCTGGCCGCCAGGGCCTCGATGTCGATTCCCTGACCGTCGACCCCGATTGGCGTGATAAAGAAGCGATGGTCGGCAAAAATTTGCCGGGCTTGGCGGAACCCTGGCTCCTCGAAGCCGACTCGGGTGTAGTGGTCGGGAATCAGGGCGCAAAGTAAATGCAGGAGGCTTTGGATGCCGGCTCCAATAATGACTTGCTCTTTTTGACAGACGGCGCCTCGGGACTCAAAGGCGTGGCGGGTAACCGCTTCAATTAACTCTGGTTCGCCCTGAGGCTGAACGGGGCTGCTAAAGCGCTCGGTTTCTCTGAGCGCTTGGTTGACATAGCGGCGCCAAAGCGGGATATCGATGACAGTTAGGTCGACACTGCTATCGGTAAAATTATATTCGACCCTTGGGGCAAGGGGGCTTCCGACACCTATTTCGGAAAAGCCCGTTGCGTGCCCAGCAGCGGTGGCAGCTATATTTTTACCCCTGACTTTTAAGCTTTTGTTGTCTTGGGGGATTGACCAAGCTTGATGCGCCACTGCCAATGCAAAATATCCCCTTTTCTCTTTCCCCTCGACGTAACCCTCGGCGACTAATTGCGCATAAGCGGTCTCCACCGTATTGCGGCTGACTTCCAGTTGCGCCGCTAAACGGCGGATCGATGGTAGCCGGCAGCCGGGCAGAATCGTTCCTGCCAAAATAATTTGGCGGAGCTGGGCATAAATCTGCATTGTCAACGGCTCACGGCAATGGCGCTCAATGGTCAATGCTAGCGAGTTTAAATTATCCATTCAGTAACCTCCATTATCTGTCCCTGTCAATTATAACAAAACTGGCACTTTCAATCCATCCAGATTCCTTTATGATTAATGTAAGAATAGATTACATCATGGAGGGGATAGAATTGGTGTCCTTTAAGAATCGGATGATAGCTTTGACGGGAGTCTTAGCTGCTTTGGCAGTGATTGGAACGATGATTATCCAGATTCCGATACCGATGACCAAGGGGTTCATCCATATCGGTGACAGCATTGTATACTTGTGCGGGATTCTGCTTTCGCCTGCTTATGCGGCGGCGGCGGCAGGGATAGGCTCGGCGCTGGCTGATGTTTTGTCTGGCTATTTGCTGTATGCGCCAGCGACCTTTGTCATCAAAGCGCTAGACGCGGTAATCGCCGGGTTTGCTTTCAAGATGCTGGCCGGAAAAACCAAACGGACAATTTCCCGGACCTTTGTCGCTGTCTCGATTGCTGTCTGTGCTGGTGGGCTGGTCATGGTCTCTGGATATTTTGCTTATGAGGCGATGCTCTTTGGCGGAGCAGCGGCGATTGCTGCACTAATCCCGAATATTATCCAAGCTGTGGGGGGTGGCGTCATTTTAATACCCATCCTGCTGGCCTTGGATAAGATGAATTTAATTGATAAAATGAGCCAGAGGCCAAAACCGACTACGTCGATAGCGTCCTAAATGCCGTAAAAATCAGTTATTTCCATTCAGGCATTATCAGAGCAGCTATGGATTAAAAACATCTAGTATCAAATAGAAGCGGACAATTTGATTTGTCCGCTCTTTTTTTGTGCTGGAACCCTTGCCATTTATCCTTAGGAGGGCTAATCTTATAGATAGAAAAATAGGGGGAGGTTTTTAAAGCAATGTTGATGAGATGGTTGGGGCATTCTTGTTTTTATATTGAGAGTAGCCAAGGGACAAAAATTGTCATCGATCCCTTTGACGCGCCAACGGGTTATCAGCCGCCCACTGTTGAGGCCGATTTGTGTCTGTGTACGCATCAGCACCACGATCATCATGCAGTAGAAGTGCTATCAGGCAAGCCGGAGGTGATCGACACCCCCGGACGTCATGAATTTAAAGAAATCAAGATCCGCGGATTAAAGAGCTATCATGATCGCAACAAAGGTCGGGATCGAGGCGAGAACGTTATCTTTTTCCTAGAAGTGGATGGGGTGCGCCTCGCTCACTGTGGCGACTTAGGGGTGCCGATGGATGCCATGATGATGGCGGATTTTGGGCGGGTTGATGCCTTGATGGTCCCGGTGGGTGGCACTTATACCATCACTGCCAAGGATGCTTGGGCAATCGTTCAAATGGTGGTACCAAAAATCGTGATACCGATGCATTATCAGACAGCGCATTCCAAGATTGAGCTAGCGACGGTGGATAAGTTTTTAGCCTGTGCAGGTTTGGAGGAGGTCCCTACTCCTGTTAAGCAACTTGATTTGCCGGAGGACCTGCCGGCGCTTAAGAAACAGGTAGTCATGCTAACATATCCAGGTATGTTGACGGAGTAGTCGGGCAAGTGTAACATTAGTCGCAGTGTTTACCATATCATAAAAAAGGAGCAAATCCATGTCAAAACATATTTTTGTAACAGGAGGCGTCGTTTCATCCCTAGGAAAAGGGATAACCGCCGCCTCTTTGGGGCGTTTGTTAAAAAGCCGGGGCTTAAAAGTATCGATGCAGAAATTCGATCCATATTTGAATTTTGATCCGGGAACGATGAATCCTTTCCAGCACGGCGAGGTTTTTGTCACCGAGGATGGAGCCGAGACGGATTTAGATCTGGGGCATTACGAACGTTTCACCGACACCTATATGAACAAGCATTCCAACATGACCAGCGGTAAGGTTTATTGGTCAGTGATTAGTAAAGAGCGGAAGGGCGATTATCTAGGGGGAACGGTTCAGGTCATTCCGCATATCACCAACGAAATCAAGAAGAGCATTATTCAGGGTGGGGAAGACGGAGCCGATGTCGTCATCACTGAGGTCGGAGGCACCGTGGGTGATATTGAATCACTGCCCTTTCTCGAAGCGATCCGCCAGCTGAAAAAAGATTTAGGGCGGGGCAACGTGCTTTATTTACACGTGACGCTGGTGCCGCACATTCGTGCCGCCGGAGAGCTGAAAACCAAACCGACACAGCACTCTGTCAAGGAGCTCCGCAGCATCGGGATTCAACCCGATATTATTGTTTGTCGCTCGGAGCAGCCGCTATCCCTGGATATGCGGGAAAAAATCGCCCTTTTTTGCGATACCGACCGGGAAGCGGTCGTCCAATGTATCGACGCAGAAAACATTTATCAGGTACCGCTGATGTTGGCGGAGGAGGGCCTCGATGAGATTGTTTTACGCAAGCTGCAAATAGAGGCCGGCAGCCGGGAAATTGCCGAGTGGACCGGACTTGTTGACAAGATGATGAGCCCCAAGGGATCCGTGAGGATTGCTTTGGTTGGGAAATATATTCAGCTTCGTGACGCGTATTTATCTGTCGCCGAGGCGATGCGCCACGGTGGCATTGCCCATGACGTGCAAGTGGAAATCAAATGGGTACAGGCAGAGGAAGTCAACGGAAATAATGTCGGCGAAATATTAGGCGATGTCAACGGACTGCTGGTGCCAGGCGGCTTTGGCGATCGTGGGATTGAGGGAAAGATAGCGGCCATTCGCTATGCCCGGGAGAACAAGCTGCCATTTTTGGGAATATGTTTGGGGATGCAGTGTGCCGTAATTGAATTTGCCCGCCACGTTATGGGGATGGAGGGTGCCCACTCTTCGGAAATTTGCCCTCAGACCAACTATCCTGTTATTGATCTGCTCCCAGAGCAGAAAACAGTTACCGATATGGGCGGGACAATGCGTCTGGGAGGTTACCCTTGTATTCTGGAAGAGTCGAGCAAGTCAGCCATCGCTTATGCGAGTAAGGAGATTTCCGAACGGCATCGGCATCGCTACGAGTTCAATAATATTTATCGGGATGCAATTATTGCTGCGGGGATGCAGATTGCTGGGACTTCGCCGGATGGACGTCTGGTGGAAATAGTTGAAATCGCTGATCATCCATGGTTTGTCGCCTCTCAATTCCATCCAGAATTTAAATCCCGCCCCAATCGTCCGCATCCACTTTTTGCCGGACTGATTGGTGCTGCCCTGGTGGGGCAGCCCCAATAGCAACGAGCTTTAGGCGGAATAACGCGGGAGAGGTGAAATTGTATGGTTTTTAGTCGCGGTCGTTTTGTGCGTGGAACGGTAATCCTAATAGTTGGGATGATTATACTAAGCTTTCTGTCCGTTTTGTTGTTTCCTTTTCTTTAAGGTTTTCTTAAAAGGGATTTATGGTATGCTGAATAGAAGCCTCGTTGGGAGGGGCTTATTCGCTGAAAAAGCAGGATCAGATTGGGATTAATAGCGCAGAATGAATAAAATGTGACCATTTCTCTAGAATTGGTCGATCGAGGTGCAAGGTGCGGATAGCAGTAATTGACGGACAGGGTGGCGGCATTGGTCGCGCCATTGTGGATCGTTTGCGGCGTGATTTGCCAGAGGAAACCGAGATAATTGCCTTGGGAACAAATGCCTTGGCCGCCTCGTTGATGCTGAAGGCGGGGGCTAACGACGCTGCATCCGGAGAAAATGCCATTATCTATGCGGCTAACAAGGTGGATATTATCGCGGGGCCGATTGGCATTATTATCGCCAATTCGATGTTGGGCGAGCTTACCCCTGCGATGGCAAGCGCTATCGCGGATGCCGATGCGGCAAAGATGCTGATTCCTTTAAGTCGAACAAATGTGACGATCATGGGAGTTCATAATGAGCCGTTACCGCATTTTATCAAGCAGTTGTCAGACCGAATCAGTGTGATAATCCAAGAAAAAAAATCCGGAGATGATAAAAATGTGTGAAGCAAACGTATACTTAATTGACGAGGTGGGGAAAGAGGAGCTCATATTTGAGTTAGTGGACAAGATACGTCCAGAAAACGAGAAGTTGATTTTAGAAAACATTTTTGGACAACAGAAAATTCTCAGTGCGCAAATCAAAGAGATGTCCTTGGCCTCTCATCGCGTCATCGTGGAAATGTTGAAGAAGCCAGACTAACTTTAGCGGTAAAATATTAGACATTAAAAGGGGGCACCGGCATCGGCGCCCCCTTTTAATGTCTAATCATATTATGATAATTTTACTTGTTTAGCTTGACAATATAATTGTCAGCGTCCCAGCCAACCTTTAGTCCCAATGATTCCACCGCAAAGCGGAGGGGAACCATCGTCCGGTTTTTGGAAATTTCCGGGGGAGCCTCTAAGGTTATTGGTTTACCGTTTCGATAAGCGGTGCTCTTGCCAATATACAACTCGACCATGTTCCCACCGGAAATGGCAGTAATTTTCTGGCGGTCGTTGTCCCATGTCATCTGTGCCCCGACAAGTTCGAAGACACCCCGCATCGGTACCATCGTTCGTTTGTTCTTGATGTAAGGGTTCGCATCACTGAACTTGACGATTTGATTATTAAAACTAACTAAGGGGTAGTACATCGTTCCTTTCTGAGTCCCGCTGGTGCTGGTGCTGGTAGTTCCGGCCGTGCCAGCGTCTGTGGAAAAGCGCCACTGCATCCACCGAAAACTTTTCCCGCCAGCATCTCTTACATCGTCGGAAATAGTTACGGTGTACTCAGTGCCTTTTTCCAGTTTTGCGACTGGTTGCATGCGCACTTTGAATTGTGAAGAAGAATAGCTGACGATAGTCGCTAGAGGAATAACTGATCCTTGTTTGGTCAAGGTAATACTTTCATTGTTTACCGAAGCTGGTTCCATCCCACCGGAAAATGTGAATTCGATAATGGAGTCGATGGGAACATTGGTGGCATTGCCGGCAGGCTGCATCTGGATGATAAAAACAGTCGCGTTTCCGGGGGAGGCAGTGCTTGCCTCGTCAGTTGATGTTGCTTTTGTGGTGAATCTCCAGAAGATACCCCCAGCTTCTAATCCTGTGGTATCCCGGAGACCCTCATCTAGAAAAACTGTATACTCACTTCCCGGATTCAATAATTCATCAGGAGTAAGGACTGCCGTATGAGCTGCGCCATCATAGGAAACAGTTGCAGCGACGCGCTTGCCGCCAGGTAAAGTTAAATAAAAATTATCGATCGTAACTGTATTTTTGTTCATTGCCTTAGTAAAGACCAGCTTTACTTCGGCACGCACAGGAACATTCTTTTCGCCAGGTTGTGGATAGCGGCTTTGAAGGTTAAAGTTTGCTGACCCACCGGCAGTTGACTTATTGGATGTAAAGAAGGTAAAGCTCTGTCCAGCAAAGGCGCTGCTCGACGTATCGCGGATACGCGAAGTTAAATAAAGCTGATACTCCATGTTGGCCTCGAGGGACGCCTTTGGGCTGATGATCAGCTGCTGAGCAGAGGTGTTGTACGTCATATTAAGTGCGACTTCGGCACCTTGCGAGCGATTAATCAGGTAGACGGAATCGATGTTAAAACTGTCGGGATTCATAGCCGCATCAAAGGTAAACGAGAATTGCGGATTGACAGCTACGTTCTTCTCTTGATCGACGGGATAAGCGGAAATAATCTTCGGAGCCGTGGCTGCTTGGACAAAAGTTGGAATTTTGAAGAAAAATATCGCAGTCGCAATTAAAACAGCGCCTACAGTGATCAAAGCAACCCGCTTCAGTGCTTGATGCCCCTTCTGTTTTGCCAACGAACCGACTAACAGCTCATAACTGTCTTTTGTGTGCATAGGTTGTCCCCCTCCTTAAAGATCATTAAGGATACCGCTATTAGTAACAATCGCAATTATATCAGATAATAGTAATTTGTGAAAATTACCAGTTGATAGTGAGGTCTCCCTTGTCTTGCTTGACCAAGAGCCGAGGGGCGATTTGCTTGAGTAAATCGACGTTAATCAGGCAGATGCCATCAACTTGGCGAACATTAGTCGTCTGAGTCACAGCTTTTCCTCCATTGATAGAAAGAGTTTGCTGGGAAGCATTGATTGAAAAAATCCGTCCCTGATAGCTTGCCACCAAGATGTTCATATCTTGGCTCAGATCCACTTTGGCGCCGATGGCCTCTAGAACGTCCCGAGCTGGCATGAAGAAAGCGTTTTTTTCCAAAATGGGCTCCTGGGTTAGACGCAAGGAGCGCCCGGGCAGCTGATTGACACTGGCATGAATGTCTTCCCTCTCCAGGCGCAGTTGTAGAACAACTCCGGGATTTAAATGGCGAAAAGCGCGTACTTCCTGGGCCATCGGTGTTAAGGCTTGGACGGTTGGGGCCACACCGACAGATTGTATTTTTTTCATCGTAGGGGAAAAGAACTCGGCAATTGTCATTTTCAAGTAGTCACCTTCTGACAAGTTAAATACTCTTTGCATGACACCCTTGCCAAAAGTGCGGCCTCCAATGAGGGTGAAACCGTTATCTTTCATGGCGGCCGCAAGTATCTCCGAGGAACTGGCACTTCCGGAATCGATCAGTACTACGGTTTGCAGTTGCAGGTTGGGGTAAGCTTTGCCACTTTGGGGGATCGGACGTCCTCCCCGACTCTGAACATAAGTGATTGTCCCATCGATAAATCGTTCCGCCAGCTCAAGGGCTCCATCAAAATAGCCCCCCGAGTTGCCGCGCAAATCAAGGATCAGGCGCTTGGCACCTTGTTTTTTCAGATCAGCTACGGCAGTGTCAAACCTCGTGACGGTGTCGTCCCCAAAGGTGGATACATTGATATAGCCGGTTTTGTTAGGTAGCATCTCCCACTCAACGGAGGGTGCAGTTACATTAGCTCGCGTTAAAGTGATTTCCTCGACAATCCCCGAAGCAATGCGTTGCACCCCAAGGGTGACCCGGGTGCCGGGAGTGCCACGGATGATCGACGCAATTTCTCCGATGGTCCAGTCCTTGATGTTGGTTTTATTAACCGAGACAACAATATCGCCGGCTACCAAGCCCGCCACCCGCGCCGGTGAATTGGGAAGAGTGCCAATAATAAAGGCGCCAGTTTTGTGGCTTTCAATGCGAATACCCACTCCGGAAAAGTTTTGATTGAGAGCGTCGTCAAAATCCTGCACGTCTTCAGTACTCATGTATTCCGTGTATGGATCATTTAATGACTTGATCACCTGATCAATTTCTTCGACTTCAAAAATCGTCGGCGAGACATTGTCCGGATAGAAATTACGAATCAGGTAGCGGATATCGTCTAGCGAGTCGGCTTCGGCCATGGGGATAGCGAGATTGACCCAGGAATTCACGGTAATCCCTGTCGTAGCGGAAGGGAAGACTGCCACACCGGGCACGCATAAAACCAGCCCGGCCAGCAGCACCGCAACGGCTGCGACGCTGCCGATTCGACGGCTTATCTCGTGGCATCTCTTGAAATATGTCTTCATGATTACCCCTCCTAAACTAAGCTACCCATCATTTGGCTGATAGTCGGCCAAATGGCGAAAATGATGAGAATTGCTATAATGATGATGATCGCAACACCAATGACTGCGGGTAGGATGACAGCAAGAATGCTACGTCCGGTGGAAAGATTGTAACTGAATTTGACAGCCAAAACCGACAGGATCACCGTCCAGATTCCTAAAAGCAATGACGCCGTAATCGTCAACCAGTCCCCAATAAAGATGCTTAGAAAAGCAAATGGAACGATAAAAATAGCCGGAAGCTGGGCAAATCCCTGGGTAGCGATGAGAGATTTAATCGACCCCTCGCCACCTAACAGCTCTGCCAGCAAATGCAGCACTCCAAGGCCTACCAGCCACATTATCACCGTCACTAAAAAAGTAATCAGAAAGATGGCAGGCAAGGCTGCGCCAAAGTCGATCCCTTCAGCCACTTCTCCTAAATCTTCGCCCATTAGCGCCGCAAGTGATGAAAAGAAAGTGACAATTAAAAAGGCAGCGGCGCCCATACCAAAATTTTGCCGCGCGGCCAGTAAAACCAAAGTTTTTTTAGGGTTGACTAACGTTCCATACAGATAATCGATAAATATGTTCATCACCTAACTCCTTTTCAATATTGCCCGACACCGTTGAGAGACGAGTTGGATTGTCCTTGGCGCATTACCATTTCTAATATTTGCATTAGCAACGCGGAATCGCGATTGCTTGAGGCATCCGCTCCGAGCAAAAAAGCCAAGGGATTGCTCTCCGCCATCTCTTTTACTTCATAATCCGTTCCCAGTTCGGCTAAAGTTGCAGTCAAATCGAGGGCGTCGTAGTAAGTCCCCATCTCATCGACAAGTTTAGCTTGTTGGGCTTGCCGGCCGGTGAATATTTCCCCAGTCGCAAGCTTGAGAACATCGGCGCGTTCCATGTCGCGCCCTTGCGCGACGACATCAATAAACTGATCATAGATATCATCGATCATTCCTTGAAGAATTTTTTCTTCTTCAGTGGAAACTGGCCGATTGGCGTTGCCAATATCTTTATACGGACCGCTTTTAAAGACAACAGTATCATAGCCAATCTTCTGGTACAGCTTTTCCATGTTACCTAGCTCCATGATAACACCGATGGATCCAGTCATCGTTGCCGGAGTAGCGACAATCTTATCTGTCCCGGCGGCAATCCAATACCCACCCGATGCGCACACATCACCCATCGAGGTCACGACGATGATGCCGTCTTTACGCAATTTCTGCACCTCCAGGCCAATTTCCTGGGAAGCGGAAGCACTTCCGCCGGGAGAGTTGATTCGCAAAAGAACAGCCTTAATGTTATTGTCATTAGCTACATCGTGTAATTGCTTAATGATTTGGTCAGATCCGGCGGCGACCCCGAAAATTCCGTTACTACCGCTACCTCCGGTAATCGCACCCTCGATGCGGATGACGGCAATCGTCGGTTCACTTGCAAACGCATTCCGTCCTTCAGAGTTGTCTGAGCCTCTGCCCATTAATGCGAATCCACCAATTAATGCAGCGGTACAGATGAATAATATCCCGCCGACGATAATTTTTTTCATTGAATTGCCCCCTGTTTCTTTATTGTCCGTATTATAACATTATTGCTTGCTTCAAGGATTAAGATTTTATTAAGAGATCTAGCAATATATTGCTGCTCGCCAGTAGGATTGGTTTTGAAAGCAAACTCAACTTTCCCACCTCTGTACTATATCCAAACCCGGGTCAGACGTGGCCGCTCCGTGGTGGGAGCAGACGGAGCCGCTCCGCGGGAGAGAAACAGTCACTGTGAAGATGGACAATTCGCAGAATGGTTGTCTCCGGTTTCCTATGTCCTTGGGGTCGCCAAATACAGACCATCCATGGTCTGCTTTGGCTGACGCTGCTCCTGCAGCGTTCACCCCAATCACCTGAAAACCGGCGACACCATTCTATGCTCCTTGCTCCAATCCTTCCCTGTGGCTATTCCCTCCCTTTGCCAGGCGTGTTTCCACAGAAGAAGCCAAAAATATTTTAGTACCGCTTATTTTTTAATATATTCACAGTTATATTATTTAACCGAGCACACAAGCCTT